>NZ_JBZSYN010000207.1:0-24289 GCF_058622915.1 Thermohalobaculum sp.
CCGATCACGGTGACGATCGGCACCGCCGCGTTCCTCAGCGCGTGGCGCACCAGGATCTTCAGCTCGCTCTGTCCCTTGGCCCGGGCGGTGCGGATGTAGTCCTCGTTCAGCGCCTCCATCACGGATGCGCGCGTCATGCGCGCGATCAGCGCGATGAAGATCACGCTCAGCGTCATCGTCGGCAGGGCGATGTGGCGCAGAAAGGGCAGCACCCCGTCCTGGAACGGGCTGCGATAGCCCTGCACCGGCAGTACCTTGAGCTGCATCGCCAGGATGTAGATCAGGATGTAGCCGAGCACGAACACCGGCACCGAGAAGCCGCCCACCGAGAACAGCATCACGACGCGGTCCACCAGGCTGCCCGCCTTCCAGGCCGCGACCGTGCCCAGCGGCACCGCCACGGCGATGGCGAACACTATGGTGCACAGCGACAGCATCAGCGTCGGCTCGAGCCGCTGGTGGATCAGCGTGGTGACCGGCAGGTTGGTGAAGATCGAGGTGCCGAGGTCGCCGTGGGCGAGCTGGTTGATCCATTTGAGAAACTGCACCGCAATGGGCTGGTTGAGGCCGAGCTGCTCGCGGATCCGCGCCACGTCCTCGGCCGAAGCGTAGTCGCCCGCGATCACCGCCGCGGGGTCGCCCGGCGCCAGGCGCAGCATGGCGAAGACGAACAGCGCGACCACGCCCATGACCGGGATGGTCGAAAGGACCCGCATCACCACGTAGCGCAGCATCGCCGCTCCCGGCAGGGTGCCGGCCGCGCCCGTCCACCGCGGGGGCGCGGCCGGCTCAGGTGGCGCTAGCTCACCGACATGTTCCAGAAGAACTGGACCGGCGAGCGGATCAGCCCGTGCACGTTCCTGCGGTAGGCGACCGGCACGAAGAACTGGCCCAGCTCGCCCGAGGCGCCGATGGCCCACAGGCGCTCCTGCACCTTCTTGGCCAGCTTGACCCGCTCCGCCTGGGTGGTGGCGAGCGCGAAGGCGGCGCGCGCCTTCTCCAGCTCCGTGTCCGACGGCCAGCCGAACCAGCCCTTCTGCGGGTCGCCGGAAAACGCGATGGCCATCGGGTCGATCACGTCGGCGCCGATCCACCAGGTGTGGAACATGTTCCAGCCGCCCTCGGCGACCGGGTCGCGCTTGGCCCGGCGCGAGGTCAGCGTGGCCCAGTCCATGGCCTGCACCTCGACCTTCATGCCCGCCTTCCTGAGCGCCTGGGCGGTGACCAGCGAGAAGGCCGAAAGCACCGGGATGTCGGTGGGCTGCATGATGACCACCGGCGTGCCGTCATAGCCGGCCTCCTTCAGCGCCGCCTTGGCCTTCGCCGGGTCGCCGACCTTCATCACCTCCGAGCCGACCTCGCTGGCATAGGGCGTGCCGGCGGGATAGACCGAATAGTCGGTCTTCCAGTACTTGTGGGCGCCCACGGCGGCCCGCATGTAGTCCTCCTGCTTCATTGCCATGATCGCGGCGCGGCAGATGTCCGCCTTGTCGAAGGGCGGCAGCAGGTGGTTGAAGCGGGCGAAGCCGATATTGCCCAGCGGGTCGTTGACCTCGGTGACGATGTCGGGATTGGACTCGAGCACCGGAACCAGATCGTTCGCCGGCTGCTCGAAATAGTCCACCTCGCCGGCCAAGAGCGCGTTCATCGCCGTGGTCTGGTCGGGGAAGTAATGCCACTCGACCCGCTCGACCTTGGCGATCTTGCCGCCCGCCGCCGCCGAGGGCGGCTCCTTGCGCGGCACGTAATCGGCGAACTTGGTGTAGACCACCTTCGAGCCCGGCACCCAGTCCTTCTCCTGGAAGACGAACGGGCCGGAGCCGACATACTCCTTGATCTGCTGGAACGGATCGGTCTTGGCGACCCGCTCGGGCATGATGAAGGGCACGTTGGACGAGATCTTGCCGATCGACTCCAGCACCAGCCCGTAGGGCTTGTTCAGCTTCATCACGAAGGTCTTGTCGTCGGTCACGTCGAAGCCGGCGACGGCGGTGAACAGCTGCTGGCCCATGCCGTCGCGCTTGCCCCAGCGCTCGAGCGAAGCGATGCAGTCGGCCGGCCTCACCGGCTGGCCGTCATGGAACTTCAGCCCGTCGCGCAGGGTGAAGGTCCAGGTCTTCTGGTCGGCCGAGACCTTCCAGCTGTCCACCATCTGCGGCTGCGGCTTGAAGCTCGCATCCATGGCGAACAGCGTGTCGTAGATCATGTAGCCGTGGTTGCGCGTGATGTAGGCGGTGGTCCAGATCGGATCGAGGTTCTTCAGATCCGCGTGCGGGATGACCTTGAGCACGCTTTTGCCGGCGGCGCGGGCACTAAACCCGGTGACCCCGAGGGCGGCCGGCACCAGCAGGCTCGTCCCCAATACGCGGCGTCTGGTCCAACTCTGCATTTGATGCACCCCCATTGATTTTGCGAGAGTTTTTCGCAGGGCCGACCAATCTGTCGCGCCCGAGTGCCACGATTAACGCAGTGGGCCGTTTCGCTGTCAACCGAATTGAGCCGAGTTGACGAGACCAGCGGGGCGTGGGCAATCTGCCGCCCGTTCCCCGGGCTCGGCGCTGCCATCAGGGAGATAGGCCATGCGCATCCTCGCGGCGATGATGAAGCACGAGACCAACTCGTTCTCCCCGGTGCCCACGGGGCTCGACCGCTTCGCGTCGTGGAGCCTGTACCGCGGCGACGCCGCGCTTGCCGCCTATCGCGGCACCGCCATGCCGCTGGCCGCCTATTTCGAGCTGGCCGAGGCCCACGGGGCCGAGGTCGTCTGCCCGCTCGCCGCCGAGGCGATGCCCAGCGGCCTCGTCGCCGAGGACGCCTACGAGCAGATGGCCGAGTGGATCCTCGAGCCGGTCCGCGCCGGCGATGTGGACGCCGCCTTCCTCGACCTGCACGGCGCCATGACCGCCGCCCATGTCGACGATGGCGAGGGCGAGCTGCTGCGCCGGCTACGCAAGATCGCCCCGGACATGCCCGTCGCCGTCACGCTCGACATGCACACCAACCTGACCGCGGCGATGGTCGAGAACGCCGACGCCATCATCGGCTACAAGACCTATCCCCACACCGACATGTACGATGTCGGCCGCCGCATCGCCCAACTGCTGTGGGACAAGATCGAGGGCCGCGCCGACCCGGTGATGGCCTGGGGCGCGGCGCCCGTGCTCGCCCAGACGCTGGCCATGGGCACCGCCGACGAGCCGATGGGATCGCTCCAGCAGGCCACCCGCGACGAGGAGGCCGGCGGCCTTCTGGCCGCAACCGTGCTGGGCGGCTTCCCCATGGTCGACGTGCCCCATGCGGGCCTGGCCGTCGTCACGGTGGCCGACGGCGACCGCGCCGCCGCCGCGGCCGCCCGCGACCGCCTGCTCGCCCGCGCCTGGGCGGCGCGCGCGGGCCTGATCTACCGCCACCGCGACCTGGGCCGGTCGATCCGGGCCGCGCGCGCCGCCAACGCCGCGCCGGTGGTGCTGCTGGACCACGCCGACAATGTGGGCTCGGGCGGCACGGCGGACGTTATGACGGTGATCGAGGCGGTGCTCGAGGCCGGCCTCGACCGGGTCGCCGCCGCGGCCGTGTGCGACCCGGAGGCGGCGGCGCGGATGCACCAGGCCGGCGAGGGCACGCGCCTGACGTTCGCGCTCGGCGGCAAGACCGACATGCCGGCGATCGGGCTCAAGGGCCGGCCGCTCACGCTGACGGGCCGCGTGGCGAAGCTCACCGACGGCCGCTGGACCGTCGAGGGGCCGATGTATACCGGCGTCGGCGTCGACACCGGCCCCACCGCCGTGTTCGAGACCGGCGGCATGCAGATCGTGGTGACCTCGCGCCACCACGAGCCCTGGGACGCCGGCATCCTCACCAACAACGGCATCGACCCTGCCGCCTGCACCTACATCCTGTTGAAGTCGCGCATCCACTACCGCGCCGGCTTCCAGCCGGTGCAGCCCGACCTCTCGCTGCACTTCCCGCTCGACGGCGAGGGCGTGACCACCTCGGACAACCGCGTGCTCGAGTACCGCCGCCTGCGCCGCCCGATCTTCCCGCTCGACCCGGCCGAAGATATCGACTTCGCGCCGGCGGGGACCTGACCCATGCCCGCGCGACCCATGCCTAAGCGACCCATGCCCGTGCGCGTCGCCATCGCCGGCTTCCAGCACGAGACCAACACCTTCGCCCCGATCCCGACCCGGTTCGAGGACTTCGCGCGCGGCGGCGCCTGGCCCGCGATCACCGAGGGCGAGGCGATCCGCGAGATGTTCTCCGGCCTCAACATCCCCATCGCCGGCTTCCTCGGCGCAGCCGGCGAGTTCGACCTGGTGCCGATCCTGTGGGCCGGGGCCGAGCCCGGCGGTTATGTCGCGGATGCCGCCTTCGACCGCATCGCCGCGATGATCTGCGACGGGCTGGCGCGCGCCGGCCGGCTCGACGGCGTCTATCTCGACCTGCACGGCGCCATGGTGACGCGGGGCCACGAGGACGGCGAGGGCGAACTCCTACGCCGGGTGCGCGCTGTCATCGGCCCCGACCTGCCGCTGGCGGTCAGCCTCGACCTGCACGGCAACCTGACGCCCGAATTCGCCGCGCTGGCCTCCTCGGTGGCGATCTACCGCACCTATCCGCACGTGGACATGGCCGAGACCGGCGCCCGCGCCGCCGCCCTGCTCGGTGCCGAGCTCGCCCGCGGCGCCCCGTTCGCGAAATCCTTCCGCCAGGCCGGTTTCATCGCGCCGATCACCGCCCAGTCCACCCGGCGCGAGCCCGGCCGGCGTCTCTATGCCCGCCTGCCGCAGCTCGCCGGCGACGGGGTCGCCTCGGTCGACTTCGCCTTCGGCTTCCCGCCGGCCGACATCCGCCACTGCGGTCCCTCGATCCTCGCCTACGGCACCGACCAGGCGGCGGTGGACCGCGCCGCCGAGACCATGCTGGCCGAGGTGGATGCCGCCGAGGACGAGCTGAAGAACCCGCTGGTCCCGGCGGCCGAGGCGGTGCGCCGCGCCATCGCGGTCTCCGCCCGCGCCTCCCGCCCCGTGGTCATCTGCGACCCGCAGGACAACCCGGGCGCGGGCGCCGTCGGCGACAGCACCGGTCTTCTCGCGGCGCTCATCGAGTCGGGGGCGGCGGATGCGGCCATCGGCATGATCTGGGATCCCGACACCGCCGCCCGGGCCCACGCCGCCGGCGAGGGCGCCACCATCGAGGCCCATATCGGCGGCCGCTTCCCCGAAATCGGCGGCCCGCCGGTGCGCGTCCGCGCCACGGTCGAGCGCCTCTCGGACGGCAGCTTCCTGTGCACCGGCCCGTTCTACGGCGGCAGCCACGCGCATCTGGGCCCCATGGCCTGCCTGGGCACCGGCGGGCTGCGCATCGTGGTCGGCTCGCGCCGCGCCCAGAACGCCGACCGCGAGTTCTTCCGCGCCGTCGGCATCGAGCCCGGCGAGATGCGCATCCTCGCGGTCAAGAGCGCCGTCCACTTCCTCGCCGATTACGAGCCGATCGCCGAGGAGGTGATCTTCGCCGAGGCCCCCGGCGCCAATCCCTGCCAGCTCGAGCGCATCCCCTACCGCAGGCTGCGGTCCGGCGTGCGCTTGGGGCCCCACGGCCCCGCCTTCGTTCCACCGAAGCATTCGGGGTAGCCGCGCACGCCCGCGCCTCAGCTCTTCCCGAAGCCCTCCGCCTCGGCCAGAAGCCGCCTGACCTCGTCGTCTTCGGTCTGGCGAAAGTCCTGGTAGTGCGCCCCCACCGCCCAGAACCGCGACGGCGTCTCCAGGCAGACCACGCGGTCGACCTCGCCCGCGAATGTCTCGACGGTATCGCGTGCCGCCACCGGCACCGCCATCACCACCCCGGCCGGGCCGCGGCGCCTGAGCGCGCGCACCGCGGCGCGCATGGTCGCGCCCGTGGCGATGCCGTCATCGACCACGATGGCGGTGCGGCCTGCCACCGGCAAGGGCGCCCGCGCGCCGAGGTAGTCCGCCCGGCGCCGCTCGATCTCGCGAAGCTCGCGCTCCTTGGCCTGCTCCAGCTCGCGCGCCGACAGCCCGGCCTGCGCCACCACCTCGTCGTTCAGCACCAGCACCGGGTCGGCGCCGTCGACCACCGCGCCGGCGGCCAGCTCGGGCTGCATGGGCACGCCGATCTTGCGCACCAGGACCAGGTCGAGCGGCGCATCCAGCCGCCGTGCGATCTCAAACCCCACCGGCACGCCGCCGCGTGGCAGCGCCAGCACCACGGGCGGCGCCAGCCCGGGCTCCTGCGCAAAAAGCCGCGCCAGCGCCTCGGCCAGCCGCGCCCCCGCCTCCCTGCGGTCCCTGTACATCGCCCCCCCGCTCGCGCGTCTCAGCGCGGCGCGTCGACGAAGACGCCCGCGCCGATCCGGCGCACCGTGCTGGCGTGCAAATTCACCGCGTCGTCCTGGGGCGCGATCATCAGCTCCACCGGGTCGCCGACTTCCAGCGCGTCGAAGTCCCCGTTCACCACGGCATTGCGGTGGAAATAGACCAGCCGCCCGTCGGTCACCGCGATCTGGCCGCCGCCGTCGGGCGGGCTGATCTCGGCGACCTTGCCCTGCAGGTAGGGCGTGCCGGTCACCTCCGGGCGGCCGCTGTGCTCGTCCTTCCAGCGCCGCAGCCGGCGCTCCATGGCCTCGAAGGCGTCGCGCACCGCCATCAGCGGGTCCTTGTGCATGCGCGTGTCGCCGGGCTTGCGGTCGATCGTCAGCACCCCGCCGGGCACCGTGACCTCGAGACGCACCTCGTAGTCGGCGCTGCCTCCCTTGGGCCGGCGGTGCGCGGCCTCGACGACCACGTGCACGCCGATGATGCGCTCGAAGAACTTCTCGAGCCGCGTCACCCGCTCGTTCACGCGCTGTTCCACATCGCGCGCCGGGTCCATCTCGTGCCAGACAATCTCGACCGGTAGCTGCATGGGGGGTTTCCTCCGTTTCTTGCCGAACGAGGATGGGCGCCGGCAGCGTCGCGCGCCGTGACGTCGATCAAGCCCCCCGGCCGCCGCGGAATGGCCTCGCGGCCCTCCTCTCGCAGCGCCTTGACCGATGCGGGCACGGCCCGGCGCACATCCTCCATCTCCCCCTCAAAGATATGCAGTCTCATCACCGAGATAACCTCCCCGACGCCAATCTCCGCGTCGAAATCGCTATCCGCGCTGAAAATCCGCGCGCCTGGAATGGCTTGCACGCCACCAGCCCTCACGGGGCACGCCGCGCAAGAGGATCGGCAGCCTGGCCGCGGCCGTCTTGCCCCACGCCACGGGACAGGCTTTTACTGCGGCGAGCGCAGCGACGGGAGGAGAGAGGATGACCAGCGAACTGGCCCAGCGGCGCAGCCGCCTGCGCCAGCGGGTCGCGCGACGCGACGCGCTGATCGTGCCGGGCGGGCCGAACGCGCTGACCGCGCGCATCATCGCCGATGCCGGGTTCGAGGCGGCCTACGTCACCGGCGCCGGCGTCGCCAACACGCTGCTCGGCGTGCCCGACATCGGCCTCGTCACCCTGACCGAGATCGCCGGCCAGGTCGCGGCCATCGCCGAGACCTGCCCGCTGCCGCTGATCGTCGACGCCGACACCGGCTTCGGCAACGCCGTCAACGTCCACCGCACGGTGCGCGTGCTCGAGCGCGCCGGCGCCGCCGCGATCCAGCTCGAGGACCAGGTCTTTCCCAAGCGCTGCGGCCACTTTGCCGGCAAGGCGGTGATCCCCGCGGCCGAGATGGCGGCCAAGGTCCGTGCCGCCACGGACGCCCGCGAGGACCCGAACCTCCTCATCATCGCCCGCACCGACGCCCGCGCCGTCGACGGCCTCGACGCCGCGCTCGAGCGCACCGCCCTCTATATCGAGGCCGGCGCCGACCTCACCTTCGTCGAGGCCCCCGTCTCGGACGAAGAGATGCGCGCCATCACCGCGCGCCTGCCGGTGCCGCAGGTCGCCAACATGGTGGTGGGCGGCCGCACGCCGCTCATGCCGCAGGCCGAGCTGGCGGAGATCGGCTTCGCCGTGGTGCTCTACGCCAACGCCGCATTGCAGGCGGCGATGCGGGCGATGTCGGAGGTGCTCGGCGCGCTCGGCCGCGACGGCGGGCTCGACGCCGTGGCCGACCGCCTCGCCGGCTTCGACGAGCGCCAGCGCCTGGTTGCCAAGCAGGTCTACGACGCGCTCGAGGCGCGCTACGCGGGGGCCGAGGGCGCGCGCTGAGACGCCGCAACTCGCACGGGTGCTGCCGTCCGACTCCCGGCAACGCCCGCAGGGCGCCGTTAACCATGAAACATGGCCCACGGCGTGTTTCCTGTAAAATCAATTCGTTAAGCCCATGTCCACGCGTGGACAGGGCGCGCCGCCCTCAGACCAGCACCGCCCGGATCGCCAGCGCCACCGCCCCCACCGCGGCCACGCTCGCGGCCCACAGACCGACGAACCAGGCCAGGCGCTTCAGCACGGGCGGCATCAGTGATAGCCCTCGCCCGGGCGCACCTTGCCGCGAAACACCCAGTAGGCATAGGCGGTATACGCCAGGATCAGCGGCACCAGGAACACCGTGCCCACCAGCAGGAAGCCCAGGCTGCGGTCCGGCGCCGCCACCTGCCAGATGGTCAGGCTGGTCGGCACCATGTAGGGATAGAAGCTGATGCCGATGCCGACATAGCACAGCACGAACAGGCCCAGCGCGGCGAAGAACGGCCGCCGGTCGCGGCCCGTGCTCAGCCCGGTCATGAGCTGGTAGGCGCACAACAGCACCAAAGCCGGCACCACCACGCTGAAGCCGACGCTGGGCAGGTCGAACCAGCGGTGGAAATAGATCGGCTGCAGGAAGGGCGTGGCCAGGCTCACCACGCCGATCAGCGCCACCGTGGCCAGCCCGGTGACCCGGGCGAAGCCCCGCGCCCGCTCCTGCACCGCGCCCTCGGTCTTCATCACCAGCCAGCAGGAGCCCAGGAGCGTGTAGCCCACCACCAGCGCCGCCCCGGTCAAGAGCGAGAACCAGCTCAGCCAGTCCCACCAGCCGCCGGCATAGGCGCGGCCCTGCACCTCGATGCCCTGCACCAGCGCGCCCAGCGCCACGCCCTGCGCGAAAGCGGCGAGCAGCGAGCCACCGGCGAACGACCAGTCCCAAAGGAACCGCCCGCGCCGCGTCTTCCAGCGGAACTCGAAGGCGACGCCGCGGAACACCAGCGCCAGCAGCATCGCGATGAGCGGCGCGTAGAGCGCCGTCAGGATCACCGAGTAGGCCAGCGGGAACACCGCGAGCAGCCCGCCCCCGCCCAGCACCAGCCAGGTCTCGTTGCCGTCCCAGA
Organism: Thermohalobaculum sp.; assembly: GCF_058622915.1. Lineage (NCBI taxonomy): Bacteria > Pseudomonadati > Pseudomonadota > Alphaproteobacteria > Rhodobacterales > Paracoccaceae > Thermohalobaculum > Thermohalobaculum sp. The sequence continues at coordinate 9,304 of NZ_JBZSYN010000207.1, forward strand.
TCGGGGCCACCGTGTTCATCAGCAGGTCCCGCTCCTCCTTCTCGCGGTAGAACGGGAACAGCATGCCGACACCCAGGTCGAAGCCGTCGAGCACGACATAGGCCAGCACCGCGAAGGCGATGATGCCGGCCCAGATGAAAGGAAGATCGATCGCCATCGCCGCCTCCCGCTCAGCCCGACCGGACCAGCCGGTCGAGCAGCCCGGCCACCGGGGTGATCCCGGCGCTGCGCACCGGGCCGAGGTCGCCGATCTTCTCGGCCTCGGCCGGGCTGCGCGACATCAGCCGCAACACATAGAAGGTCCCGGCACCGAACACCGCGAGGTAGACGACCATGAAGGCGATCAGCGAGCCGCCCACCGCCGGTGCCGCGACCGGCGAGACGCTGTCAGCGGTGCGCAGCAGCCCATAGACCGTCCAGGGCTGTCGCCCGACCTCGGTGGTGATCCAGCCGCACAGCACGGCAAGGAAGCCGCTGGGGCCCATCGCGACCGCCGCGCGTTGCAGCCAGCGTGCCTGATACAGCCGGCCCCTGAGCCGGGCCCAGCCGCCCCACAGGCCCAGCCCCGCCATGGCGAAGCCGATCGCCACCATGACCCGGAAGGTCCAGAAGATCAGCTCGGCCGAGGGCCGCTGGTCCCTAGGAAAGGCCTTCAGCCCCTTCACCTCGCCATCCCACGAATGGGTCAGGATCAGCGAGCCCAGATGCGGGATGGCGAGCTCGTGATGCAGCGTCTCGGCCTGGTCGTCGGGAATGCCGAACAGGACCAGCGGCTGGCCCTTGCGGGTCTCGTAGTCGCCCTCCATGGCAGCGATCTTGGCGGGCTGGTACGCAAGCGTGTTGAGCCCCTGCTGGTCGCCGGCGATGATCTGCGCCGGCGCGGCGATCAGCGCCATCCACATGGCCATGGAGAACATGATGCGCGCGCTGCGACGCTCGGGCTCGCGCAGCAGGTGCCACGCGCCGATCGACCCGACGACGAACGCCGTGGTCAGATAGGCTGCCAGCACCATGTGCACCAGACGGTAGGGGAAGGAGGGGTTGAAGATCACCGCCCACCAGTCCACCGGCACGAACTGCCCGGCGGCGTTCACGGAATAGCCTGCCGGCGTCTGCATCCACGAGTTCACGCTCAGGATCCAGAAGGCCGAGAACAGCGTGCCCACGGCCACCATGGCGGTGGCGAGGAAATGCAGGCCCGGCCCGACCCGTTTCAGGCCGAACAGCATGACGCCCAGAAAGCCGGCCTCGAGGAAGAAGGCCGAGAGCACCTCGTAGCCCATCAAGGGCCCGATCACCGGCCCGGCCTTGTCGGCGAACACTGACCAGTTGGTGCCGAACTGGTAGGACATCACCAGCCCCGACACCACGCCCATGCCGAAGACCACGGCGAAGATCACCTTCCAGTAGTCGAACACCCTCATATAGGCGTCGTCGCGGGTCACCAGCCACATCAGCTCGAGCACCGCGAGATAGCTCGCCAGCCCGATCGTGAAGGCGGGGAAGAAGATGTGCGCCGAGACCGTGAAGGCGAACTGGAACCGGGCGAGATCCAGGGTGTGAAATCCGAGAAACATGCGAAGTATCCGCTACTGCGAACAATCTGCGCCGACTAGCGTGGACTACATTGCCAGAAAATCAAACGCGGCGTCAGGTCCCGGGCTTGAGCCGACCGCTGGGAGCGAAACGGTCGAGCGGCAAGCGCAGCACGCGCCGGCCCTTCGCATCGGGCTCGGGCAGCCGCCCGCCCCGGATGTTGACCTGGAGCGCGGCGAGCATCCGGTCCGGCAGGTCCAGCGTGGCATCGCGCTCGCTGCGAACCTTGATGAATTCTTCGCGAGAAGGCTTTGAAGAGAAATGAATATTGCTCTTCCAGTGCTCGGCCACCGTAGCCATGCAGGCGGCTGTCCGGCCGCCCTTGCAGTAGTCGTGGCCGATGAAGAGGCGCGTGTCGGCCGGCAGCCGCAGGAGGCGCATGATCGTGTCGTAGAGCTGGCTGGCATCGCCGCCGGGGAAGTCGGCGCGGCTCGAGCCCGAGTCGGGAACCATCAGCGTGTCGTGCGCGAACACCGCGTCGCCGACGACATAGCTGACCGAGGCCAGGGTGTGGCCGGGCGAGAACCAGACCTCGACGCCGAGCCCGCCGACCTCGAGCCGGTCGCCCTCGTCGAGAAGCCGGTCCCAGTGACCCGGCTGGTCCGCGAGGCTGTCATCGGCATAGAGATCGGCCCAAATCTCCTGCACCTTCAGGGTGTTGCGCCCGATCGCCTGCTTTGCGCCAAGGCGCTGCGCGAGATAGTTCGCGGCCGAGAAATGGTCGGCATGGGGGTGCGTGTCGAGCACCCAGACAGCCTCGAGGCGCTTTTCCTCGAGATAGTTGGCGATGCGATCGGCCGAGGCGGTCCAGGTGGCGACGGGGCCGGGGGCGTATTCGAGCACCGGGTCGACGATGGCGGCCTTGGCGCTCGCCGGGTCGGAGAAGACATATTGCCAGCTGCCGGTGTCGGGCTCGTAGAAGGCAGCGACGTCGGGGCTGCCGGAGCGCCCGGACGATGGGAAGAATTGGACGTAACCGTCTGTTTTCTTGCTGCTATCCATGTCCATCTTGCTCCATGACAGGTTGTTGAGGCCGTGCCGGCGCCAGACCTCATATAACAGCCACAGATTGTGATTTCATCCCTTTGCGGGACGGCCGGGCCGAATTTGTCGCACCCCTTCGGCAGGCAGCGCATGGAGGTCGGGCCGGGCGGATGCGGCGCTCAGGCGAGGAAGCACGCGCCCTCCGTGAGCACGGAAAATTCTTATAGGTCTTATATAAGACCTATAAGAGTCCCGGGCCGGGAAACCCGCGCCTCGCAGGCCGCCGGACGGAGCTCTGCAGCCCCGTCGCGGGGTGGCTCAGACCACCTTGCAGCGGAGCTCGCCCACCCCCTCGACATGGCCGTGCAGCGCGTCACTGCGCCGGACCGGACCGACGCCCGAGGGCGTGCCGGTCAGGATCAGGTCGCCGGGCTTGAGCTCGAACAGGCCGGAGAGGTAGCAGATCATCTCCGGCACCTTCCAGATCATCTGCCCGAGGTCGCCCTCCTGGCGCGTCTCGCCGTTGACCTTGAGCCAGATGGCGCCGGTCGAGGGATGGCCGATCTCGGCGGCGCGCACCAGCTCCGAGCACGGTGCCGAGTGCTCGAACGCCTTGCCGATCTCCCAGGGCCGGCCGGCCTTCTTGCACTCGCCCTGCAGGTCGCGCCGGGTCATGTCCAGCGCCACGGCGTATCCCCAGACGCAGTCCATGGCCCGCTCGACCGGGATGTCCGTGCCGCCCCTGCCGAGCGCCACCGCCAGCTCGATCTCGTGATGCACGTCCGAGGAGCGCGGCGGATAGGGAAAGTCCGCCCCTTTGGTCATCAGGTTGTCGGGGTTTTTTTGGAAGAAGAACGGGTCCTCGCGGTCGGGGTCGTGGCCCATCTCGACCGTGTGCGCGGCGTAGTTGCGACCGACGCAATAGACGCGGTGCACGGGAAAGATCGCGTCCGAGCCGCGGACCGGGAGCCAGGGGCGCTCCGGCGGCGTGATGGCGTACTCCATTTCCTTCGTTCTCCTCGTTCGGGAATCACTGGCCGGGAATCATTGGGGCGGGGCGGCATAGTAGTGCCCCCCGGCGCCCGCGCCAGACAAGGCCCTGCGGCAAGGGACCGCCGGCGGGCAGCGGACCAGCGAAAAATCCGCATCCTCCGTGACGTCTGTCACAGTCAATCCGTCCCGGCCACCGTTAGGGTTCCGCCACTCATCGGGCCGGGCGCGCAGTTCCGCCCGTCCGACCGAAGAAATCGGTCTTCCGCTGCTTGCAACACCGGGGGCCCAGCCGAAGCGGCTGGCAAGCAGCTTGGAGAGGACCAATGACCGAACCAGCCGGATTCGCTGCCGACAAGCGAGGCGCGCTGCGCAACGATCGACTCGTGCTCGGCGCGATTGCGCTCGCCCTCCTCGGCATCCTGGCCCACGGATTGCTCGGCGTTCCTCTCGGCGCGCTGGTGGGGAAAAGCGACCCGGGCGTCGTGACCTTCGCGGCAAGGCTGGAGCTAGCCTCCCCCGATTTCGGCGTGCGCTAGCGAGGCGGCGGCCGGCCCGTCAGCCCTGCTCCTCGGCCTCGTCGACCGCGCTGGCGTTGAGCTGGCCGTAGTTCTGCTCGCCGACGCTCTTGTAGAGCTCGAGCTGGGTTTCGAGGAAGTCGATATGGCCCTCCTCGTCGGCCATCAGCTCCTCGAACAGCTTCATCGAGACGTAGTTGCCCGCCTTGTGGCAGGTCTCGCGCGACCGGGCATAGAGATCACGTGCCTCGCGCTCGGCCTCGAGGTCGCATTCGAGCACCTCCTTGACCTTCTGCCCGATGCGCAGGGGGTTCAGGGTCTGGAGGTTGGGGTGGCCCTCGAGGAACAGGATGCGCTCGACCAGCTTGTCGGCGTGCTGCATTTCCTCGATCGACTCCTCGCGCCACTTGCTGGCGAGCTTGCCGAAGCCCCAGTCGTCCATCAGGCGATAGTGCAACCAGTACTGGTTGACCGCGGTGAGCTCGTGCTTCAGCGCGGCGTTGAGTGCCTCGATGACCTTCTTGTCACCCTTCATGCGTCGCCCCTCCGTCGTTGCTCGCGCGCAGGTCGCGCAACTCGGCCGGGAAGTCGGCCGGAACCGCAGTATTGCGATCCTGCCGCATTACCGCAACGAAGAGCGCAATGCAGCCCCCGCAGTCGGGTCGCTTGCCCAGCGCCCGGTAGACCCGGCCTGGCGTGATGATGGTGTCGGGAGCGGCCGCGCGCATCCAGCCGATGGCGCGGTGAATCTCCTCGGACGTGATCACGGCGCAGGAGCAGACGATCATGCCAGCGGTTCCGGGCCTTCCCGTCGTGGTTCGCGAGGCATAGAGGTAATATCGGCGCGCGCCCGCCGCCACCCCGCACTGTGTCGCAGAGCCCGGGCGCCGGCGCGGCGCCGGCGCCGGCGCCGTTTCAGGCCGACCTGATCGCCCGGAACAGCGAAGCGGCCACCGCCAGCTTGGCGACGCTGAGCGCGCCACCTGACTTCAGCTCGGCCAGCAGCCGGTCGGCGCGGTCGGCGACCTCGGCGTTCTCCTCGGCCCATTTTTGCAGGCTGGCGGCGCCTGGCTTGGCTTTCGAGAGCCCGAGCGCCGCCGCCCCGATCGCCGATTGCTGCGCGCGCAGATCGGACATCAGGCGGCCGAGCGCGATGCGCTCCCAATGGTCGGACGGGCGCACCTGGCGCGCCAGCGAGCGCAGCCAGTCCAGCTCGAACCGCGCGCCGGCGGCGAAGTAGTTGGCGGCCACGTCCGCCACGCCGCGCTCGAGCCGGCTCGCGGCCTCGACCACGTCGACGGCACCGCCGAGAAGCTCGAGCGCGGCCACCTCCGCCGCCAGCTTCTTCGGCGCCTTGGCCTTCTCCAGCTCGGCGGTGCGCTGGCCCAGGCGCTTCTTCGAGTAGGCGGTGATCGTGTCCTGCGCCGTCCTGGCGATCTGCTCGACGCCGGGGCGGAAGAACTCGATCGCCTGGCCGATGTCGCGCCGGCCGCCCTGCACGAGGCGCAGGCACTGGGCGGCCATCAGGTCACCGAGTGCGAGGTGCATGTCGAGCTGCGTCGCCGCCGGGGCCTTGTTGTCGAGCGCGTTGATCTCGCCGGCAATGGCGCGCAGGCCGAAGACCTCGCGCGCGATGATGTAGGCGCGCACGCTTTCCGATGCCGCGGCGCCGGTCTCCTCGCGCAGGCGGAAGTAGAGCGAGGGTCCGACCTCGTTGACCAGCGCGTTCGCGGCCACGGTGGCGATGATCTCGCGCCGCAGCCGGTGGTTGCTGACAGCCTTGCGGTACTTGGTGTGCACCGGCTCGGGCATGTAGTCGAACAGCAGGCGCTCCATCCACGGGTTGTCGGGCACGTCGGAGGCGACGAGGTCGGAGAACACGTCGATCTTGGCATATGCGACCAGCACCGAGATCTCGGGCCGGGTTAGGCCGCGCCCGTCGCGGGCGCGCTCGGCGAGCTCCTCGTCGTTTGGCAGGAGCTCGACCTCGCGGCTGAGGACGCCCCGCGTCTCGAGCCAGTGCATGAAGCGCGAATGCTCGTCGAGAAGCTGAGGCGCGCGCGCCTCGACCATGCTGATCGCCAGGGTCTGGTGGTAGTTGGTCTTGAGCACCAGCCCGCCGACCTCGTCGGTCATGCGGGCGAGCAGGGTGTTGCGCTGCTTCTCGGTCATGTCGCCGGCGGCAACGACGCTGCCCAGCGCGATCTTGATGTTGACCTCGTGGTCGGAGCAATCGACGCCGCCCGAGTTGTCCACCGCGTCGGTGTTGAGCTTGATGCCCCTGAGCGCCGCCTGGATGCGGCCGCGCTGGGTGACGCCGAGATTGGCGCCCTCGCCGATCACCTTGACGCGCAGCTGGGTGGCGTCGACGCGGATGGCGTCGTTGCCGCGGTCGCCGACGTCGAGATCGGTCTCGTGGTCGGCCTTGACGTAGGTGCCTATGCCGCCGAACCACATGAGGTCGGCCGGCACCTTGAGCAGCGCGCGCATCAGCTCGAAGGGCGTGACCTTGTCGGCCTTCAGCCCGGTGAGCTGCTTGATCTGCGGCGTCAGCGCGATCGACTTCGCCGCGCGCGAGAAGACGCCGCCGCCCTTGGAGATGAGCTTGGCGTTATAGTCCTGCCAGCTCGAGCGGGAAAGGCCGAACAGGCGCTTGCGCTCCTCGAAGCTCTTCGCCGGGTCGGGCTCGGGGTCGATGAAGATGTCGCGGTGGTCGAAGGCGGCGAGCAGCCTGGTCTGCTTCGACAGGAGCATGCCGTTGCCGAACACGTCGCCCGACATGTCGCCGACGCCGATGGCGCTGAAGGGTTCGGACTGGATGTCGGACCCCAGCTCGCGGAAGTGGCGCTTGACCGCCTCCCAGGCGCCCTTGGCGGTGATCGCCATGCCCTTGTGGTCGTAGCCGTGCGAGCCGCCCGAGGCGAAGGCGTCGCCGAGCCAGAAGCCGTAGCTGAGCGCCATCTCGTTGGCGATGTCGGAGAAGGTGGCGGTGCCCTTGTCGGCGGCGACGACCAGGTAGGGATCGTCGTCGTCGTAGCGGATCACCTCCGCGGGATGCACCACCTTGCCGTCCACCAGGTTGTCGGTGATGTCGAGCAGGCCCGAGAGATAGGTGCGGTAGCAGCGGATCGCCTCGGCCTGGACCTCGTCGCGGCTGCCGCCGGCGGGGAGGCGCTTGGGCAGGAAGCCGCCCTTCGAGCCGACCGGCACGATCACCGCGTTCTTCACCATCTGTGCCTTGACCAGGCCCAGCACCTCGGTGCGGTAGTCCTCCTTGCGGTCGGACCAGCGCAGGCCGCCGCGGGCGACCGGGCCGCCGCGCAGGTGCACGCCCTCGACCCAGGTGCAGTAGACGAAGATCTCGCGCCAAGGCCGCGGCAGGGGCAGCTCGTCGAGCGCGCCGGAGTCGAACTTGAACGAGACGTAAGGCTTGGGCCGTCCGTCCGGGCCCCGCTGGTAGTAGTTGGTGCGCACCATCGCGTCGATGACGTTGCGGAAGCGGCGCAGGATGCGGTCGACGTCGAGGCTGGAGACCTGGTCGAGGGCCGTCTCGATGCGCTTGCGGATGCGCTCGGCCTCGGCCTTGCGTCCGTCCGCCTCGCCGCGCGCCGGGTCGAAGCGGGCCGAGAACAGCTTGACCAGGTCGCGAGCGATGGCCGGGTTGGCGGCCAGCGCATCCTCCATGTACTCGATCGAGTAGGGGATGCGCGCCTGGCGCAGGAAGCGGCCGATGGCACGCAGCAGAACGGTCTGGCGCACGCGCAGGCCGGCCAGCACAACCAGGCGGTTGAGCCTGTCGTCGTCGGCCGCGCCGGCCCAGACGGCGGCGAACGCGTCCTCGAGCTTGTCGCGCAGGGCGGCGAGGTCGACCTCGCCGCCGCTGACCGTCTCCATGAAGAAGTCGTGCAGCCAGACCGCCTCGTCTCCGGCCTCGTCGCCGCTGCGCAGCACCTCGAAGGGGTGCTCCTCGAGCACGCGGAAGCCCATGTGCTCGAGCACCGGAAGGCAGTCGGACAGCGGCAGCGAAGTGCCCAGATGGTAAAGCTTGAAGCGAACGGCCGACTCCGGGTCCTCGAGACGGCGATAGAAGTTGATCGCCAGCGGCGTGTCGCCGGTCAGCGTCTGCATCTTCTCGATGTCGTCGATCGCGCCGCCGGCGTGGAACATGTCGCGGTAGCCGACGGGGAAGCCGCCGCCATAGCGCGCGTAGAGCCGGTTGCCGGTATCCTCGCCCTTGCGGTCGACCAGCGCCTCGCGCAACAGATCGGTCCAGCTGCGCACGACGCCGACGATGCGCTCCTCGATCTCGGCCAGGTCGTATTCCGCGATGCCCCCCGGCTTCGCGGCGATCACGAAGTGGACCCGGGCCAGCGGGGTGTCGTCGCCGAAGGACGGGCTCCAGGCGGCCACCCGGCCGTTGAAGGCCTCCGACAGCAGCTCGCCCAGCCTGACGCGCAGCTCGGTGTTGTAGCGCTCGCGCGGCACATAGATCATGCACGACATGAAGCGGCCGAACCGGTCGGGCCGCACGAACAGCCGCGTGCGCGGGCGGGCGGCGAGGTGCAGCACACCCAGCGCGTTGTGGTAGAGCTGGTCGTCGGAGGACTGGAACAGCTCGTCGCGCGGGTAAGTCTCGAGCACATTCGTCAGCGCCTTGGCATCGTGGCTGCCCGGCGCGAAGCCGGCGCGGGCGATAATGCGTTCGACCTTCTGGTGCAGCAGCGGAATCTCGCGCGGGCTGCGGTTGTAGGCGGCCGAGGTGAACAGCCCGACGAAGACGTGCTCGCCGATCACCTTGCCCTTCTTGTCGTAGCGCTTGACCCCGACCGCATCGAGATGCACCCGCCGATGCACGCTGGAGCGCCGGTTGGCCTTGATGATGAGCAGCGGCGAGCCGGCGGTGAGGAAGGCGTACATCTCGGGCGACCAGTCGGCGGGCTGGCCCTCGGCGTTGCGCATCACGGTGAAATCCGGGTCGCGCATCAGGCCGAGGCCCGAGCCCTCCACCGTGTCGGACCCCTTCTTCTCTCCGAGCAGCCGGTACTCGCGGCAGCCGAGGAAGGTGAAGTGGTCGGCGGCCAGCCACTCGAGGAACTCCACGGCGTGGGTGGTGGCTTCCTCGGCCCCCTTCGGGACCTCGCTGCGCAGACCCTCGGTCACCTTGCCGAGCCGCTCGAGCATGGCCCGCCAGTCCTGGGTCGCGGCACGCACATGCTGGAGCACCTCGCGCACCTCGCCCTCGAGCCGGGCGAGCCGGTCCTGGTCGCCGATCTGGTCGACCTGCACCTGGATCACCGATTCGTGCAGCGCCCCCTTGGTGCCAGGCTCTGCGAAGCCGGTGCGGTTGCCCTCGCGGTCGCGAGTGACACTGACGATCGGATGCATAAGCGCGTGAATGCCCGCGCCCCGCTCGGTCAGCAGCGAGGTGAGCGAGTCGACCAAAAATGGCATGTCGTCGTTGACGATCTCGAGCACCGAGTGCACCGACTCCCAGCCATGCTCGGACATGCGCGGGTTGTACAGCCGAACCTTGGCCTCACCCGGCTTGCGCCGGGCGCTGAAGCGCCATAGCGCGAGCGTGGCGCCGTAGACCTCCTCGGGCTCGCGCTCGATCACCTCCTCCGGCGAGGTCCTGGAGTAGAATCGGTCGAGCGCCTCGCCGAAAGGCGTCAAATCCGCCTTGCGCAGGCGCTCCTGCGCCAGCTCGCGCACGGCCGTCAGCTTGGCATGCAGGCGTTCCAGCTCTGCTTCGCGCATCGCTCCCTCTCCCCTTTCGCGTCCCGCGGCCGGGAGCCTGGGGCCCCGGGCGGCAGGGCGGGACGGATGTTGTGTTAGCGGGCCCAGCCCGCGCGCGCATCATGCGCGGGCAGCGGCGGCCGATCAACCGCCGTTTCGGATGGATGACAGCCGGCTCAGCCACTGTCGTCGACATAGTCGCGTATGCTGGCGGCACTCTGCTCGAAGAGCAGGTGGCGCTCCTCGTTGGTGGGCGGGGCCTGGCGGCGCCACTCCTTGCCGAGGTCGACCGCGCGCTGCACCGCCGGGCGCTGCTTGACGCGCTGACGCCAGGCGGCGAGGTGCGGGAAGGGATCGAGCGAGGCACCGAGCGGCTTGGCGATCAGCACCCAGGGCCAGCAGATCATGTCGGCGATGGTGTAGGCGTCGCCGACGATCCAGTCGCGTCCCTCGAGCCGGCGGTCGAGCACGCCGAGGCAGCGGTCGTATTCGCGCGCATAGCGCTGCCGCCCGTAGTCGCCGACGCCCTGAGGCGCATAGTTCACGAAGTGGCTGATCTGGCCGGCCATGGGCCCCAGATTGCCCACCTGCCAGAACATCCACTCCATCACCTGCTTGCGCCGCAGCGGCTCGGCGGGCAGGAAGCGGCCGGCCTTGTTGGCCAGATGCCACATGATGGCGCCCGATTCGAAGACCGGGACCGGCGCCCCACCGGTGTCGTGGTCGACGATGGCGGGCATGCGGTTGTTCGGGCTGATGCTGAGGAACTCGGGCCGGAACTGGTCTCCCTTGGAGATGTTCACCGGGATCGGCCTGTAGGGCAGGCCCAGCTCCTCGAGCAGGATCGCCACCTTCCAGCCGTTCGGCGTGGGCCAGTAGTAGAAGTCGATCACGTCTGCTCCTCCTCATCCGCCGCGGCCGCGCCGGCGCCGATCAGGTCCTCGATCTCGGCCGCGGGTATGCCGGCCTCGGCCAGCACCTCGCGGGTGTGCGCGCCGAGGCGCGGCGCGCCCCGGCGTAGCTCGGCCGGCGTGGCGGAGAAGCGCGCGGGGCTCGCCGCCTGGCGCAGCCGGCCGGCCTGCGGATGGTCGGTCTCGACCACGATGGCGTTCTCGGCCACCTGCGGGTGGCGGATCATCTCGCGCCGGGTTAGCACCGGGGCGCAGGGCACGTCCTCGGCCTCGAGCCGCTCGATCCAGTCGGCCGTCGTGCGCGTGCGCAGCGCCTGCTGAGTCAGGGCGAGGCGCTCCTCCTTGTGGATCTCGAGCCCCTCGGCGTCGCGAAAGCGGGGATCCTCGATCCACTCGGGGCGTTCGCAGGCGCGCGCCAGCCGCTCCCAGTCGGTGCGGCGAAAGGCGGCCACCGAGATGTAGCCGTCGGCCGTCTCGTAGATCAGGTCGATGAAGCTCTGCGCCGTCTCCGTGTCGGGCTCGTCGCCCACGAAGGTATGCGCGCCCATGTCCGAGCTCCACAGGAAGGCGATCACTGTGTCGAGCATGGAAAGGCGCACGTGCTGGCCCTGGCCCGTACGCGCCCGGGCCAAAAGCGCGGCGCAGATCGCCTGCGCCACGGCAAAGCCGGTCAGCTTGTCGGGCAGGATCGTGCGGATGAGCGCCGGGCGGCGCTCGTCGGCGCCGGCCTGAACCGTGGTCAGTCCCGAGAGCGACTGGATCAGCGGGTCGAACACGGGCTTCTTCGCATAGGGTCCGGTTTCGCCGAAGCCGGTGATCGAGGCATAGACGATGTCCGGCTTGACCGTGCGGAGATCCTCGTAGCCGATCCCGAGCCGCTCGGCCACGCCGGGGCGGAAGTTGAGCAGCGCCACGTCGGCCCCCGCGATCAGACGCCTGAGGGCGGCGACGCCGCGCGGGTCCTTGAGGTTCAGCACCACCGAGCGCTTGTTGCGGTTGTTGTTGAGGAACGAGGCGGAGAAGCCGCCGCGCCGGGTGGCGACCGCACGGCTGTGGTCGCCGCCGCCGGGCGACTCGACCTTGATCACGTCGGCGCCCTGGTCGGCGAGGATCATGGCGCCGAGCGGCCCCGAGACCATGCCGGTCAGGTCGATCACGCGCACCCCGTCGAGCGGTCCGGGCATCTGGTCACTCCCGCCTTTGTCGAAGCAATGGAAGCGCGCATAACGAAGATTGCAATGGCAGAAGGCGGCGGCGGCTCATCGGGGAGTTCCCGGCGGCCGGTGCGGCCCCCGATTGACCTAAGGAGCAAAGCCTGCTTCTATGCCGAGATGGGATAAAGTGACCCATTTTTCGGCCCATATTGCATGCGAGCTTTGCGAGTAAGGAAGCGACAACGCGTATTCGGTATTCGGGTGAGAAATTGAAACAGGTTCTGATCGGCTACACGCTCTGGCCCGCGAACTTCGATCTGGTCGATCCCGGCCCGTTCCTGGACGAGGCCGAGGGACTTGGCGTCGATACCGTGGAGGTGCCTTTCTTCGCCGCGCGGCTGATGGCGGACGGCGCCATCCTCGAGCCCACCGCGCGGCTGTTCGAACGCGCCATGGAGGGCCGGCCGTTTGGCTGCACGACCCACGCCCTGCTCTCGATCAACCTGATGGATCTGCCCGAGCGCGCGGTGGCGCATGAGCGGCTGGCCTCGGCCTGCATCGAGCTTTCGGCGCGGCTGGGTGCGCGCAACATGGTTCTGCACTGCGGCATCAGCGCCGAGACCGGCGACGCGCTCGAAGCCGCCTATGCGCGCCAGCGCGACGCGCTGGCCAGGCTCGGCGACATCGCGGCCGGCCACCGGGTGTCGATCTGCGTCGAGACCATCTGGAACTTCGACGGCCGCGAGACGGCGCTGCCGAGCCGGCTGGCCCAGGAGATCCGCGGCGTCGGCCACAATTCGGTGAGGGCGACGCTCGATTACGCCCACGCGGCGCTGCAATGCTCACTCAAGGGGGCGGACCTGGACACGGAGGTGGCGGCGCTGGCACCGCTCGCCGTGCATCTGCACGTCAACGACTGCTTCGGGACCGTGCGCCATGAGTCGATCGCGCTGGGCGGTGAGATGCTGGCCTATGGCAGCGGTGACCTGCACCTGCCGCTCGGCTGGGGCGCGTTGCCCTTCGAGCGTCTGCTGACCGAGCCCGCCTACCCCGACGAGGTCGTGATCAACGACGAGCTGCATCCGACCTACTGGTGCGCTCTGGGCGAGGATGTGGCCGAGATGCGCCGGCTCGCCGCGCGGATGCTGCGCAACAACGCGCCCGCCGCGACCGGGCTCGCGACCTGATGCCGACGAGACCGGCCGCGCCCTAGCCGTGCTCGGCCAGCGCCGCCTGCTGGGCGAGCACATGCGACAGCTCGCGGGTGGTGCGCTCCAGTCTCTTGCCCAGGACGCGGACGAGCTCGACCGAGATGTCGGGGAACTCGCGGATCAGGTTCATCACCACGTTGCGCTCGAGCCGCAGCACCTCGAGGTCAGTGCGGGCGGCGATCGCCGTGGAGCGCGGCTGGTCGCAGATCACCGCGAGCTCGCCAAAGATCTCGCTTTTGCCCAGGGTCGCCACCACCTGCTCGCCGCTGTTTGCGGGCATCAGCACGTCGACCTGGCCGCCGAGAACGATATAGGCGGCGTCGCCCTCGTCGCCCTTCTCGAACAGGCGCTCGCCGGCGTGATAGGTCAGCGCCTCGGCCATCATGGCGACGACCTTGGGCTGCTTCTGGTCGACATTGCGAAACAGCGGCATCTCCCGCAGGATCTCGACCGCGCGGTTCAGGTTCATGGAACGCTCCTCCCCATCGTCCCGTCGGCGGCGATGTTCATGCCGGTTCCCTCGACGCCGCCATTTCCTCGCATTGCACGGAGCTGCTGTCGTCGATGTCGATCCTGAGATCGGCGTCGTCGATCACCGGGTCGTCGGCGGCGAAGACGAATGCGGCCTCGGGCACCTCCTCGCGCACCGTCGCGCGCAGGGCGCGGTCCATTTCCCCGCCGCCGGAGGCGACGCCGTCCAGGATCACCAGGGCGGGACGCTTCAGAAGCGCGCGCACCACCGCCACGCGCCGCCGGGCGGTGGCCGAGAGGTTCGAGCCGCCGCTGCCCGCCGGCGTGTCCAGGCCGAGCCTTATCAGCTCCTTGCGCAGGCCGGCCGACTGGATCGCCGCCTCGATTCGCTCGGACAGCTGCCGCCAGGCGGCCTTGCGGTCCTGGCGCCGCTTGGCGTTGAGGATGTTCTCGACCACCGAGCGGCCGGGATTGAAGCGCGCCTCGTCGAAGAAGACGAACCCGTCATGGTCCTTGAGATGCTGGCGCGTCTTGGCCTGCACCTGCATCAGCCGCTCGATGCGGCCCTCGTCCAGCACCTCGAGCCGGTCGCGGGTCTGCACGAAGGGCAGCGCGATGACCAGAAGCGTCTCGCGCTGCTCGGGCTTGATCGCCGAATTGGGTTGTCCGCGGAATGTCTCGGCCAGCTCGGCCGCCATCAGGATGTCGGCTTTGGGGTAGGCCGGAAAGCCGTCGAGCACCGAGGACTGCTCGCCAACGGTTTCGACCAGCGTGGCGAACTCCTCGGCGATGTCGCGCCCGATCGCCTCGAGCTCGGCCTTGGCACCCGAGGCGTCGAGGGCCCCGGCGATCATCGGCATTCGAATGACCTCGCGCAGGTCGCCGGGCGGCTCGACCGGCATGCCGAAGAGCACGTTCTCGAGCAGATCGCCATTGTTGTTGAAGCGTCCCGCTTCCCAGGTCTCGACCACATCGGCGAGCCCCTTGGGGCCGAAGGCGCTGTGCAGCTCCGCGCGCGCGGCGAGGATCGGGTCGGTCCAGCGCTCGGCATCCTCCTTGCGCACACGACTGTCGAGAGCACCCGACACCAGGTCGTCCGCCAGCCCGACCCGGTCGACCAGGGTGAGGAGGCGTTCATCGAGCTCCTCGGGGCCGGCCGCGCCGGCGGCGGCGTAGTCGATCCAGTCGCCGTCGGGATCGGCGGTTATGTTGCCGGTCTTGCGCGCCTCGCGCAGCAGCGTCATCGCCTCCGCGGAGGCGTTCTCGGTGAGATCGGGGGCGTTGCGCAACAGCCCGTAGACCAGATTGTCGCGGATCGAGCGCGACAGAATCCCGGGCTCGGCGCCCACATATGCCAGCGTCGCACCGAGCTCGGGCAGCGTCAGCTCGATCAGCGAGTGCCCGGCGATGGTGAC
>NZ_JBZSYN010000208.1:0-9432 GCF_058622915.1 Thermohalobaculum sp.
CCCGGGGACAACCGCCCGGGGACAACCGCCCGGCGACAACCGCCCGGCGACAACCGCTCGGGCACAACCTTCGGGCCTCGCCCGGCCGATGTCCACCGGCCGCGGCGGCCCGCCCGGGGCCCGGATGACTGCGATTTCAGGATTGCGTCGTCGGCCCGATCGCCTCGCCGGAGACTTCCCTGCCCCTCCGGCGCGCCCGCGCCAGGCCGGCGTGGCCCGGGGACCGGGCGCACGAAAAGGGGCTGCGATGGACGCAGCCCCCCTCGTCGCGGATACCGGCCGGGCCGGCTCAGCGCTTGGAGAACTGGAAGCTGCGCCGCGCCTTGGCGCGCCCGTACTTCTTGCGCTCGACCACGCGCGGGTCGCGGGTCAGGAAGCCGGCGGCCTTGAGCGCGGGACGGAACTCCGGGTCATAGAGCGTCAGCGCCTTCGAGATGCCGTGCTTGACCGCGCCGGCCTGGCCCGACAGCCCGCCGCCCCTGACCGTGGCCATGACGTCGAACTGGCCCGAGACATTGGCCACCTTGAAGGGCTGGCCGAGCAGCATCTGCAGCACCGGCCGGGCGAAGTAGGTGGTCATCTCCTTGCCGTTCACGGTGACCTTGCCCTTGCCGGGCTTGATCCAGACGCGGGCCACGGCGTTCTTGCGCTTGCCGGTGGCATAGGCGCGGCCGAACTGGTCGCGCACCGGCTCGCGCACCGGCTGGGTCTCGGTCTCGGCCTCGGGGCCGGCGGCCTCGGCCAGCTCCTCGAACGACTTGATCTCATCGGCCATGGTCAGGCGCTCCGGCTGTTCTTGGCGTTCAGCGACTTGACGTCCAGCACCTCGGGCTGCTGCGCCTCGTGCGGGTGCTCGGCGCCGGCATAGACGCGCAGGTTGCTCATCTGCTGGCGGCTCAGCGGCCCGCCGGGCAGCATGCGCTCGACCGCCTTCACGACGACCCGCTCGGGGAAGCGGCCCTCGAGGATCTGCGCCGCGGAGCGCTCCTTGATGCCGCCGGGATAGCCGGTGTGCCGGTAGTACATCTTCTGGGCGCGCTTGCGCCCGGTCAGCTGGACCTTCTGGGCGTTGACGACGATGACGTTGTCGCCCATGTCCATGTGCGGCGTGAAGCTCGGCTTGTGCTTGCCGCGCAGCCGCTGGGCGACGATCGCGGCGAGGCGGCCGAGCACGACGCCCTCGGCGTCGATCACGATCCACTTCTTCTCGATGTCGGCCGGCCTGGCGGAAAAGGTTTTCATCTGCTCTGATCCGGTGTCTCGGGCGCGGCGCGGCGGCCGCGGGATGTGTCTGTTGCCCGGGACGGCGCCCGGGACGGTGCGGATGCCCGGGACGGATCCCGGGCCGGTGCGGGCGCTCTGTCGCCGATCGGCGCGTCCTTGTCAAGCGCGAATGGCCGCGATTCCGCCATGGAAAACAGGACTGTTAGCCTTGGGGTACCTAAATGCCCCAGATGTCACCGCGCCGGCAGGGCATAGGTCACCAGCGCCTGCGCCACCGGCGCGCCGCCCCCAGCCGGCCTGATCAGCACGTCGCCCGAGGCCAGCCGCCGGCCCAGCCTGGTGATGCGCGCCTCGCCCACCAGGTCGCCCAGCTTGGGCCGGCGCAGGAAGTTGATCGACAGGTTGGTGGTCACGGCCTCGGCCTCCAGCCCGGTCGAGGCCAGCACCGCGACATAGAAGCTCAGGTCCGCCAGCCAGAACATGGCCGGGCCCATCACCGTGTCGCCGGGGCGTAGGTGGCTCTCGTCCACCGGCATGCGCACGCGGGCCTCGCCGTGGTCTATCGCCTCGATGACGAATCGCCCCGCGGACTGCGGGAAAACCTCGTCGAGCAAGGCCGCCACGTCGGCCGCGGTCATCTTCGCCGTCATGCCCGCCCCTTTCCGTCGCGCGCCCGGTGCCCTAATGTCATGCCCAATTCGCCCGCCGGGGCAAGTCGGACGGGCAAGGCAAGACACGCGAATAAGGCAAGACACGCAAAGAACGGAGCTGCGCATGACCGAGGTGCTTTTGCGCGAGGACGCAGGCGGCATCGCCACGCTGACACTGAACCGCCCCGACCAGCTCAACGCGCTGTGCGACGAGCTGATGGCCGCGCTGCAGGCCACGCTCGACCGCATCGCCACCGAGCGCAGCACCAAGGTGGTGATCCTCAAGGGCGCCGGCCGCGCCTTTTGCGCCGGCCACGACCTGCGCGAGATGCAGGGCAAGCGCCAGGCCCCGGACGGCGGGCGCGCCTACTACATGGGGCTGTTCTCGCGCTGCTCGCAGCTGATGAGCACGATCCCGCGCATGCCCCAGCCGGTGATCGCCCAGGTGCACGGCATCGCCACCGCCGCGGGCTGCCAGCTGGTCGCCGCCTGCGACCTCGGCGTGGCCGCCGAGGACACGCGCTTCGGCGTCAACGGCGTCAATGTCGGGCTGTTCTGCTCCACGCCGATGGTCGCGGTCAGCCGCGCCATGGGGCGCAAGAAGACCTTCGAGCTGTTGACCACCGGCGAGTTCCTCACCGCGCCCCAGGCCGAGCGCGAGGGCCTGATCAACCGCGCCGTGCCCGCGGATGATCTCGGCGCCGAGACCCGCGCCATGGCCGAGAAGATCGCCGCCAAGCTCAACATGGCCGTACGCGTCGGCAAGCGCGCCTTCTACGAGCAGGTCGAGATGACCCTCGACGCCGCCTACGCCCACACCGGCCGGGTGATCGCCGAGAACATGCTGCACCCCGACACCGCTGAGGGCATCCAGGCCTTCCTCGAGAAGCGCCCGCCGCAGTGGAAGGACTAGCGCGCGGCGCTTGCCGGCGCCCTAGGATTTCTTGCGCCGATTATATGGGCTCAGGTTCGTCGGCTTCAGGGATATCCCTTCGTCCGAAGCCTTCGAATAAATCGACGCCGGAGAGCGCCTCATCTTCAGCCCTATGACGCGCGTGGGCGTGTTCTGTCGGACGAGGCTGCGAAGTTTGCTCACGTCCTGAGGTGTCCAAGCCTTACCTTGGTTATGCGGCCTGATCGGCATTGCTGCCTCCTACTTTGCTGCTCGATGTTCACGTTTTACCCCGATTCGGGGGGCCATCGCAACGGAGACGATTCCGTGACCTTCTAGGCGGCCCGGCCGCCTCAGCCGCGCTCGAAGGCTACCGTGGCCGAGACCGGCCCGCGCGGCCTCGCCTCGCCCTCCTCCATCAGCCACAACAGCGTCGCCAGCACGTTGCGCCGCGCCGCCGGCAACAGCGCCGGGTCGAGGCCCGCATAGATCGCGCGCGCCAGCGCCGCCGCGTCCGCCGGCCCCGCCGCGAGGCCCGCCAGCACCTGCGCCCGGCGCTCGCGGCGGTGCGCGATCTGCCAGGCGAGCATGCCCGCGGGGTCGCCGACGGGGTGGCCGTGGCCCGGCAGGTAGAGCCGGTCCGCGCGCGCCGCCAGGCGCCTGAGCGTCGCCATGAAGGCCGCCATGTCGCCCTCGGGCGGCGAGACCAGCGTCGTCGCCCAGCCCATCACCGTGTCGCCGGTGAACAGCACCCCCGTGCCTTCCAGCGCGAAGGCCAGGTGGTTCGACAAATGCCCCGGCACGTGCAGCGCGGTCAGCGCCCAGCCCGGCCCCTCCACCGTCTCGCCCTCGCCCAGCGCGTGGTCGGGGCGAAAGGCCCGGTCGCCGCCCTCGCCGCCGCCAAGCGCCGCGCCCTCGGCCGCCAGCCGGCGCATGGTGGGCGACATCCCCGCCCCGTGCGGCCCGAAGGCGTGCACCGGCGCGCCGGTGGCCCGCGCGATCGCGCCCGCGCCGGGGCTGTGATCCACATGGGTGTGGGTCACGAGGATCTGCGCGATGCGCTCGCCCGGCCCCAGCGCGGCCGCGAGCGCGGCCCGGTGCGCCGCGTCGTCCGGCCCCGGGTCGATCAGCGCCAGCGCGCCCTCGCCCACCAGGTAGCTGCGCGTGCCGCTGAAGGTCATCTTCGAGGGGTTGGGCGCGGTGACGCGGCGGATGCGCGGCGCGCCGGCGGGCGCCATCTCCTCGGCCACGCCATAGCGCACCGTGGGGTCGCGGTCGAACGGGTCCTCGCCGGACGGGTCTTGCAACTTGCGCGGCCTCCCTGCCCCCCCTAGCGTAGCCGCCCATGCGCGCGCTGTGGAAGCCCGTGAGGCGCTATTTCAAGCGCTCCCTGCCGAAGAGCCTGTTCGGCCGGGCGCTTCTCATCGTGCTCCTGCCGATCCTGGTGCTGCAGGGCGTCGCCGCGGCGCTGGTGGTGCAGCGCTTCTACGACCGCGTCACCGGGCAGATGGCCAGCGCCGTGGCGCACGAGCTGAACTATGCCATCACCCGGGTCGAGGCGGCCAACTCGGTCGACCAGGCGCGCGCCGCCATTGCCGAGATGTCGAAGCAGTTCGGCATGGAGATGGGCCTCGACGAGGGCGAGCCGGTCGACCCCAGGCTCCTGCGCAACTTCTACGACGTCACCGGCGGCGTCATCCACGAGACCTTCAAGCACGAGCTGCGCCGCCCGCTGGCGCTCGACCTGGTGCACCACAAGAAATACGCCGACGTGCGCATCGTCACCTCCAAGGGGGCGCTCAGGGTGCTGGTGCCGCGCGGCCGGCTGAACCCGTCCAACCCGCACCAGCTCCTGATCTGGACGACGCTGACCGCGGTGCTGCTCGCCATTGTCGCGGTGCTGTTCCTCAGAACCCAGATCCGCCCGATCCGCGACCTCGCTGCCGCCGCCTCAGCGTTCGGGCGCGGCCTCTCCGTGCCGTTCCGCCCGACCGGCGCCATCGAGGTGCGCAGCGCCGGCGCCGCCTTCGTCAACATGCGCGCGCGCATCGAGCGCCAGATCGAGCAGCGCACCCGCCTGCTCTCGGGCGTCAGCCACGACCTGCGCACGCCGCTCACGCGCATGAAGCTGGCGCTGGCGGTGTCCGACGACACGCCCGAGCTGCGCGAGATCGCCCGCGACGTCGACGAGATGGAGGGCATGCTCGCCGCCTTCCTGGACTTCGCCCGCGGCGAGGGCGGCGAGCTGCCCGAGCCGGTCGACCCGGTCGAGCTGGCCGAGGAGATCGCCATGGACGCGAGGCGCCGCGGCGTCGAGCTGGTGCTCTACAGCCAGGTCGAGACCCCCGACGAGCGCGTCGTCGAGCTGCGCCGCGGCGCCATGAAGCGCTGCCTCACCAACCTGGTGGAGAACGCCGCCGCCTGGGGCGCCTCGGTGGCGCTGTCGACCCGGCTGACCCGGCACTTCCTCGAGTTCGCGATCGAGGACGACGGCCCCGGCATCCCCGAGGCCAAGCGCGAGACGGTGCTCAAGCCCTTCACCCGGCTCGACGAGGCGCGCGGGCAGAACATCTCCACCGGCGTCGGGCTCGGGCTCTCGATCGCCCAGGACGTGGCGCGCAGCCACGGCGGCGCGCTCACGCTCGACGATAGCCCCCAGCTCGGCGGCCTGCGCGCCACGGTGGCGCTGCCGCGCTAGGCACGCCCGACCGGCGCGCCCGCGGCTGCCCGGCGCGGGCCCGGCACGCGCATCCGGCCCGCCGCCCGGGCATAGCCGCCGCCGGCGCCGTCGACGAAATGCATGTGGTCGGGGGCCAGCGGCGAGGGCACGAAGCAGGTCACCAGCGCCTCGTCCTGCAGGTGCAGGCCATAGCGCAGCAGCCCCTGGCGGGCGGCCGCCGCCAGGACGGCGCGCACCCGCGCGGCCGCGCGCGGCGAGCAGTCCAGCGTCATCATCAGCCCGTCGCTGAACTTGCGGAAGTCGGAGTTGTGCGACATCTCGCGGCGATAGCGCGCGGCGTCGAAGCGGCCGAGCCTCAGCCCCAGCCGGAACACCAGCCAGACCAGCGGCAAGAGCGCGAGCTGGCCGATGAGCGCGGGCAGGCGGCGCCTCCCCCGCGCGGCGAGGCGGGCATGCAGAGCCACCTGCGCGACCGAGGGCCAATAGAGCTCCGGTCCCTCCGCCGGCACCGGGTTGACCGAGGCGGCGCCTTCGAGCGCGCGAATCACCCGGCGCACCACCGCGGTGACGCGCCGGGCCGGGGCCCCCGGCACCGGCTTGACGATCAGCGACAGGATCTTGCCGCGCGTCGGGCGGACCGGCCCCCAGCGGCAGCTGAGCCCGGTCAGGTCCGGCTCCTCGTCGGGCCCGGCGGGCGCCAGGCCGATGGCGCCGCTCTTGAGCTCGGCCTCGGCCCGCTCCAGGCCGCCACCGCTGAACATGGCATAGCGCACATGCGCCGAGGCGCGCCACAGCGCCACGCGCACGTCGGCCCCGGCGGCGCGGATCCCGGCCACCGGCTTGAAGCCGACGCGCAGCGTCAGGTCCAGGTCGCGCCGCGCCCACATGGCCACGCGCGACAGCGCCGCGGCCGCCGCCCCGGCGTCCGCGGCGGGCACGGCGAAGCCCGCCCCGTCGCCGCCGAACACGAACAGCGCCAGCCGCCCGCCCAGGGCGTTGGCCACGGCGCCGATGCTGGCCGCGCCGGCCAGGTTCACCGCCTTGTAGCGCCCCGCGGCGATGGCGCCGGTGGAATCGACCACGTCGGCGACCCCGATCACCCAGTCATCGGGCAGCGCCGCAAAGCGGGACGGATCGGCCGCCTCGGCGAGGTCGTCGAGCACCGGGACGCCGGCCAGCCAGGCCTGCGCCCGACCATCCGTTTGGGCCCCACCATCTGCTTGCATACCGCCGCCGGCGGCCGTGGGGCGCGGCTCCGAGCGCATCCGTCTCCCCTTCCCCGCTGCCGCGGCCGGCGCTTGCGCGGCCCGCGTGGCGGCGTTCGTGCCTGGCCTCACTGCCTTATACGCTTCGCGCGGCCGTTCGGATGAGCGGGCCGGTCGGACGAGCGAATTGGGCGGCCCGCTCAGTGCATGCGCGCGCCGGGCGGCACCTCGCGGTCGGGGCCGAGCAGCACCACGCGGCCCTGGGCGTCGCTCAGGCCCAGCGTCAGCACCTCGGACATGAACGGGCCGATCTGGCGCGGCGGGAAGTTGACCACCGCCAGCACCTGGCGGCCGATCAGGGCGCCCGTCTCGTAGAGCTCGGTGATCTGTGCCGAGCTCTTCCTGACCCCGATCTCGGGGCCGAAGTCGATCCACAGCTTCAGGGCCGGCTTGCGCGCCTCGGCAAAGGGCTGCGCGTCGACCACGCGGCCGGCGCGGATGTCGACCTTGAGGAAATCCTCGAAGCCGATCCGCTCGGCCCCCTCGCTTGTGGACATGCGCGCCCCCTTGTGCCTGCCGGGCGCGGCCGGTCCCTTGGCTGCCCGCGCCCCTCGGGCCAGATAGCCGGGCCGGGCGGCGCAACGCAAGAGGGCCGCCCGCGGCAAGCAGGCGGCCCTCGATTTGTCCCTCGTCAGCCCCTCAGCGGGGCCTGGCCCGTTGTCAGGCCCGTTGTCTGGCCCGGTATCAGGCGGCGGCCTTCTCGGAGGCCGACTTGAACTCGGCGACGGCCTCGACGGCGCGGTCCTTGACGATCTCGAAGGCATTCAGATTCGCCTTCTGGACCAGCTCGGCCAGCTCGCGGGCGTCCGACATCGACTGCTGCACGGCGGTCTGGAACGCCTCGACGTTGCGGGTGAACTGCTCGGCCGACATCGGCTGGCCCTGCAGCTCGTTGATCTTGTCCTTGGACTGGGCGACAGCGGCCTCGGCCAGCGCGGCCTGGCGCTTGAACACCTCCTGGTAGCCCGCCATCACGGCCTTGTTGGCCTCGATCAGGGCGTCCATGTTCTTGCGCTGCGCGTTCATCACGGCGTCGGCGTCGAACGCCGGCACCTTCGCGGCACCAAAGAACTCCTTCATCTTGTCGGCGTCGTAGAAGAACGGAAAGGTCTCAGCGGCCATCGGGGTCTCTCCTAAGCTTGCGTTTGCGGGTTCCGGCTCTCGTTCGGCGGGCCGGGCGTCGCGCCCTCTCTCCGCCTTCGAGGGGGAATATTGTGCAGTGCACAAAAAATGTCAAGGGCCGATTTGTGCGTCGCACAAGTTTTTTCGGACCCCGCTCTGGCCCCGGCGCCTCGGGCCGGATCGCGCGCCGGGCCGGGGGTCCGGCGCGCCGGGATGGCGCTATCGGGCCAGCTCGCGCGAGCGCGCCGCCGCCGCCGCCACGGTGCGCGTCATCAGCTCGGGCAGCTCCTCCATCAGGACGCCAAGCCCCGCCGCGGTGGTGCCGCCCGGGCTGGTGACGTTGGCGCGCAGCTGCCCGGCCGGCTCGGCCGATTCGTCGGCCAGCGCCCCGGCGCCGCTCACCGTGGCGCGCGCCAGCCGCATGGCCAGCTCGGGCGGCAACCCCGCCGCCGCGCCCGCCTCGGCCATGGCCTCGATCATGTGGAAGACATAGGCCGGCCCCGAGCCCGACAGCCCGGTGACCGCGTGCATCTGCTCCTCGGAGTCGAGCCGCACGGTCTGGCCCACCGCGGCAAGCAGCGCCTCGGCCATGCGCAGCTCGGCCTCGCCCGCCCGGGCGTTGCCGATCAGCGCCGTGATGCCGCGCCCCACCGCGGCCGGGGTGTTGGGCATCGCCCGCACGATTGGCGCCTGCGCGCCGAAGGTCTTCTCGAAAAACGCGATCGGCGTGCCCGCGGCGATCGACAGCATCAGCGTGCCCCCGCCCGCCAGCGGCGCCAGCGCCGGCGCCGCCTCGGCCATCATCTGCGGCTTCACCGCCAGCACCGCCACCGTGGCCGGGCCCGGCTGGTCGGGGTTCAGCGTGACGCCCTGGCGCCGCAGCCAGTCCGAGGGGCTCGGCTCGATCACCTGCACCCGCCCGGGCGCCAGCCCGCCCTTCAGCCAGCCCTCGAGCAGCGCGCCGCCCATCTTGCCGCAGCCCAGCAGCACCAGCGATTCGATGCCGGCCCGGCCCAGATCCTCGCCTGCCATCCTTCGCTCCTCCCGCGTCCTGCGCCAGACCGCCGCGCCAGACCGGCGCGGCGGCCCCGACCTCCGGGGCCGCCGCCCAGCCTAGTGCGCCCACAGCCGTATTGGAACCGGGGGCCCGCCCCGCTCAGGCGGTGCCGAAGGCCTGCTCGATGGCCATCTCGGCCGCGTCCTCGGCCGAATCGTCGGCCCAGCCCACCAACTGGAAGGCCGGATAGAACCGCTCGGACAGGCCGATCGCGCTCAACACCATGGCCTCGATCTGCTCGGGCGTGGCGTGTGCGCCGCCCGCCAGCGTCAGCCCCGAGCGGAAGGCCAGTACCTTCTCGTCGGCCCAGTGCGTGAAGCTGCCGCCCCACACTTTGTCGTTGACGATGTTGAGAAGCCGGTGCAGCTCGGCCAGCCGCTCCTCGGGCGGATTGAACTCGAAGGTCGAGATCAGCCGCAGCATATCGTCGCGGTGCGACCAGATCAGCGACAGCGAGTAGGTGCGCCACGCGGCCTCGACCGCCACGGCGATCTGGTCCTCGCCGACGCGGTCGAACTCCCACTCGGCCTGCTCGGCCAGGG
>NZ_JBZSYN010000209.1:0-5551 GCF_058622915.1 Thermohalobaculum sp.
GCATGCGCGCATCATCTGGCGGCACGTCCTGCCGAACTCTCTGGCGCCGCTGATGGTCATCGCGGCGGTGAACTTCGCAGTGGTGGTGATGCTGGAGGCGACGCTCTCGTTCCTCGGCGTCGGCGTGCCGATCACGCAGCCATCGCTCGGCATGATGATCTCCCAGGGCAAGGACTTCATCTATGCCGGGCAATGGAACCTGATTCTGTATCCCGGCGCCGTACTGATGGCGATCGTCTTCTCGCTCAATCTCCTCGCCGACTGGCTGAGGGACGAGTTCGACCCGCGAACCCTCAAAGCCTGAGCGCAGAACCACAGGAACGTGGCCATCGCGCCCCGCGCTCGCCGCGCGCCGGGAGTCAGAGGATGTCGTCCCGGATGCAGGCCTTGCGGTGGCCGGCATGAATCTCGCGCAACTGCGGCACTGCCCTGGCACAATCGGCGATGGCATAGCGGCAGCGGGTGCGGAAAACGCAGCCGGACGGCGGGTTTATCGGGCTCGGCACGTCCCCCTCGAGCACGATTCGCTTGCGCTTGGTCTCCGGGTCGGGCACCGGGGCGGCCGAGAGCAGCGCCTCCGTGTAGGGGTGCTTGGGGTGGTGGATGATCTCCCGTGCCGAAGCCGCCTCCATCACCTTGCCCAGATAGAGGACCACGATCCGGTCCGAAACGTACTCGACCACCGCCAGGTCGTGCGCGATGAACAGCAAGGTCAGCCCAAGCCGCGCCTTGAGATCGCGCAACAGATTGATGATCTGCGCCTGGATCGAGACGTCGAGGGCCGAGACCGGCTCATCCGCGACCACGAACTCCGGATCCACGGCAAGGGCACGCGCGATACCGATCCGCTGGCGCTGCCCGCCCGAGAACTCGTGGGGAAAGCGACTGGCGTGGTGCGGTTGCAGGCCGACCGTCTCGAGCAGACTCGCCACCTTCTCGCGGCGGTCCCGCCGGCCCTTGACCAGCCTGTGCACCTCGAGTGGTTCGCCCACGATCTCCTCGACGCGCATGCGCGGATCGAGCGAACCGAACGGGTCCTGGAAGACCAGTTGCGCCCGCCTGCGAAAGGCGCCCAGCTCGCCGGCCGGCTTCGAGGCGATGTCCTCGCCGTCGAAGACAATCTTGCCCTCGGTCGGGTCGATCAGGCGAAGCATCGTGCGCCCGACGGTGGTCTTGCCGGAGCCGGACTCGCCAACCAAGCCCAGGACCTCGCCGCGCTGGATGTCGAAGGAAACGTCGTCGACCGCTTTGACGTGGCCGACCGTGCGCGACAACACGCCTCGGGTCACCGGGAAGTAGGTCTTGAGACCGCGAATATCGACGAGCGGCGCACTCATGCCGCGTGCCGGCCGTCAATGTCCCGCCAGCGGAGACAGCGAACCTCGTGTCCCTGGCCGCAAGGCTCGAGTTCCGGAACCTCACGGTCGCATAGCCCCTGAACGGCGAAACGGCAGCGGGGATGGAACGAGCAGCCTTGCGGCAGCGACCTAGGATCCGGAACGTTGCCGGGAATCGCCTCCAGCGCGTCTTTTGTCATCTCCCGGTCCAGCCGCGGAATCGAGCGCATCAGCGCCAACGTGTAGGGCATGCGCGGCCGGCGAAAGAGCGATCGCGCGTCGGCTCGCTCGACCACCCGCCCACCATACATGACGACGACGCGGTCGGCGATCTCGGCAACCACCGCAAGGTCATGCGTTATGAACAAAATCGCCATGCCGAGCTCCGCCTGGAGCCGCTTCATCAACTCCAGGATCTGCGCCTGGATGGTGACGTCGAGCGCGGTGGTGGGCTCGTCCGCGATCAGGACCGACGGATCGCAGGACAGCGCCATGGCAATCATGATGCGCTGGCGCATGCCCCCCGAGAGCTGGTGCGGATAATTGTCGAGCCGCGCCCGAGGCTCGGGAATCCCCATGAGGTCCAGCATCTCGGCTGCGCGGTCCCAGGCGGCGCGGCGGCCCAGGCCCTGGTGGAAGCGGATCGCCTCGGCGATCTGCTCGCCCACGGTATAGACGGGGTTCAGCGCCGTCATCGGCTCCTGAAAGATCATGGCGATGTCATTGCCGCGTATGCGCCGATACTCGCGCTCTCCGATCTTCGTCAGGTCCCGGCGGCGCCCCCCCTGATCGAACACGATTTCTCCGTTCACGATGCGCCCGGGGGGGGAGCTTATGAGTCCCATGGTCGCGAGGCTGGTCACCGACTTGCCGGAGCCTGACTCACCGACGATGCAGACGGTCTCGCCGGGTTTCACATCGAACGAGACATCGTTGACCGCCGGCACCACTCCGTCCTCGGTGGCAAACTCGACGCGCAGATTCCGTACCTCCAATAGAGGCGCCACGCCGCGCGCGGCGGTGCCCAGCGTGGAGTCTGCCATTGTCTCTCTTCCCGAACTCATCGGTCGCATACTGCGCTGCCCGAGGCACGCTAATCAACGGCACGCATGCTATTTTCGAGCGCAAAGCGCAACGAAGGCAGTCCGCTTACAATCGCCCCTCCTTCATTCCGGGCACCAGGCAACAGCCGTCGCATGCCGCCAGAGCTCTCGGACAGGTGCGGCTCCCCATCGAAGGATCACTGATCTTCAACTACATCGCGCCGATCCGCGGTGCGGCGCTCGCCGGGCCCGAATGGCACGACCTTGTTTTGGCCGTCGTGACCTATGTCGGCTCGGCCTAGAAAGGGGATGGAAGAGACGGCGCACCAGTGCCGGACCAGTTCCTCCTCGGTCTGGCCGAACGGCGGATCGTTCGGCGGGATGGCGCTGCATCGGCCCAGCCTGATTCCCGCGACCCCCCGGATCCCAAGGTTGCTGGTGATATGGAACAGGAAGCGGTCGATGCGGTACATGTACTCGGCCACTTCCTCGAGCATGAGCACGTGGCCGGTCAGGTCCGGCTGAAGTGGCGTGCCGAGAATCTGGCTGAGCACCGCCATGTTGAATGCGGCAGTCGGGATGCCGGGCGAGACGCCAGGCTCGAGTGCGTCTGGCGCACCATCGACCAGAAAGGTCAGCGCCCGCCCGACGGCGGCCTCGCCGCCCTCGCGCAGGATGTCGGACGGCATCGGACCGTGGGCGAGCCGCGTGAAGCCAGCCTTGTACAGACCGGCCAGCAGGCAGCCGGTATCGCTGTAGCCCAGATAGGCCTTGCGCCGCGCGACTGGCGCCAGCCGCGCGATTGCCGCCTCGGAGATGCGGCACGAGCCATAGCCCCCCCGGGCGAACCACAGGGCATCGAAGCTGCCATCGTTGGCGATGTCGAGAAACGCCTGCGTCCGTGCGGCATCGTCGCCCGCGAAATGGCCAGCAGCCAGGAAGCATTGCGGGTGGAACCACAGGTCGACGGCCCGGCCCGGGCCGAGGTCCGCCGCGATCTTTCCAACGCGCTCGGCGGCGTCCGGCGCAAGCCGCGACGCGGGCGCCATGACGCCGATCCTGATCCTGTCTGCGGACACGCAAATGCTCTCCGACTGCCGGTCGTCTTGTCAGTCCCCGACCATCGCCCTACTCATCGCGCATGGGCCAGGGCAAGCATTACTTTTTTTGCGGCATCGGCGGCAGCGGCATGCTGCCCCTGGCGCTGATCATGCGTGGCCGGGGCTGCGTGGTCGAGGGCTCCGACCGCGGGCTCGACCAGGGCAAGACCGCCCCGAAATTCGATTTCCTGCGCCGCCACGGCATAAGGCTCCACCCGCAGGACGGCAGCGGGCTGACCAGCGCCGATCAGGTGCTCGTCACCTCGGCCGCGGTGGAGGACAGCGTGCCCGACGTGCAGGCGGCGCGCCGACTGGGCGCGCAGGCCGTCACCCGGGCCGAGCTGCTGGCCTCGATCTTCAACGCCGCCGCGCGGCGCATCGCTGTGGGGGGCACCAGCGGCAAGTCCACCACCACGGGCATGACCGGGTGGATCCTGAAGTCCGCCGGGCTGGATCCCACGGTGATGAACGGCGCGGTGATGCGCAACTTCGTCACCCCGGACATGCCCTATGCCAGCGCCCTGTTAGGTGACAGCGACCTCATGGTCAGCGAAGTGGACGAGAGCGACGGCTCCATCGCCCTCTATGCGCCCCGTGTGGCGGTGCTGACCAACATGGCGCTGGACCACAAGTCGCTCGATGAGCTGCGCGTGCTGTTCCGCGCCTTCATCGGACGCGCCGAGCGAGTCGTGCTCAACCTCGACAATGCCGAGACGGCGGCCCTGGCGCGCGGGCTGACGCCCGGCCGGGCAACGACCTTCAGCCTGAACGAGAGCTCCGCGGATCTCCATGCCGGCGGAATTTCGCCCGCGGCCGACGGCATCGCCTTCGAGGTGACCGAGCGCGGCCGTGGCACGACCTGCCCGGTGCGTCTGCGCGTGCCGGGCAGGCACAACGTGGCCAATGCACTGGCCGCGATCGGGGCTGCGCGCGCCCTGGACGTGACGCTAGAGCAGGCGGCCTCGGCGCTAGGCCGCTTTGAGGGCCTGAAGCGCCGGCTCGAGGTGGTCGGCATGGCCGGCGGTGTCACGGTAATCGACGACTTCGCCCATAACCCGGACAAGATCCTCGCCACGCTGGAGACCCTGCACGCCTTTCCCGGCCGCCTGCTGGTCATGTTCCAGCCACACGGATTCGGCCCGCTGCGCCTGATGAGGGACGGCTTCATCGACTGCTTCGCCCGACATCTCTACGCAGACGACGTGCTGATCATGCCGGATCCGGTCTATTTCGGCGGCACGGTCGAGCGTACGGTCACCAGCGAGGACATCGTGCAGGGCGTTCGGGCGCGCGGCCGCTCGGCGCACGCCTTCGCCGAGCGGGCGCGCTGCGGCGACAGGCTCGTCGAGCTTGCGCGGCCGGGTGACCGGATCGTCGTGATGGGAGCGCGCGACGACACCCTGTCGACATTCGCCGCTGACGTGCTCGGTAAGCTTGCGCGCCGAAGCGCGACGCCCGGCAGGGGATAGCGGGTCCTTGCGGATATCCAGCGCAAGGCTCGGCGCGCTGGTTGGTGCGGCGCGTGGGGAGCAGCGCTGAATGAGGTCAGGTAGCGAGCCGAGCGCCCACGCACCGCCGCCGATCCAGGCACGGGCCGCCCGGCGTGCTTGACGGCGGCGCCCGTAGGCGCCCGTGGGAGGATGACGGAACTTGCGCGGCCGTCTACGCCGGTGTGCCGAGGGGATACCGCCCGAACAAGAGCAAGCTGATCGATCTGGCAGCGATGACTGGGACCGCGCGATCGCCACTCCGGGCGCGGCGAACCGCTGTCGCTCGCGCCGTATCTTGATGTGGCGCGCCATACGGGACGGTTGTCTGTCGATCGTCGGCTACCGGTATTTCGCCCCGGCGGTTCCGCTTGATCGGCGCCCCGGACGGCAGCAAGATTACCCCACCGATGGCCGGTCGAAGGCGTCGGGCAACAATTGGTGAGTCGAGATGGACAAGGTCCGGTTCAAGGCCGGGGAGGTGATTCTCTCCGAAGGCGAGGAGGGCAACAGTGCATTCCTGATCCTCAGTGGCAGCGCCGAGGTGATCGTCGGTGAGGGGGCCAGGGCGAGAGTCGTCGCGA
>NZ_JBZSYN010000210.1:0-4310 GCF_058622915.1 Thermohalobaculum sp.
ATCCCCTCGGCCGAGCTGGGCGCGAAGATCTGCCGGTGCCTGGGCGAGCGCGCGCCCGAGCCGTTCCAGTACGAGCTGTTCCTCGACGGCGAGGGGCAGAAGATCTCGAAGTCGAAGGGCAACGGGCTGACCATCGAGGAGTGGCTGGCCTATGCCAGCACGGAGTCGCTGAGCTATTTCATGTATCTGAAGCCGCGCGCAGCGAAGCGGCTGCACTGGGACGTGATCCCGCGCGCGGTGGACGAGTACCACCAGCAGCTGCGCGCCTATCCCGGGCAGGACGTGGAGAAGCGGCTGGCCAACCCGGTGTGGCACGTGCACGACGGCAACCCGCCCCGCTCGGACATGGTGGTCAGCTTCGCCATGCTCTTGAACCTCGCCGCGGTGGCCTCGGCCACGGACAAGGAGGCGCTGTGGGGCTTCCTGCGGCGCTATGCGCCCGAGGCGCGGCCCGAGACGCACCCGCAGCTCGACGCCGCGGCGGGCCATGCCGTGCGCTATTTCCAGGACCACATCGCGCCGACCCGCGCCTACCGGCTGCCCGAGGAGCGCGAGCGCGCGGCGCTGGCCGACCTGCGCGACCGGCTGGCCGCCCATGCGGGCGGGCAGGGGGGCGAACAGGCGGGCGAACAGGGAGGCGAACAGGACGCCGAGGCGTTGCAGACCATCGTCTATGCGGTGGGCAACGAGCACGGCTTCGAGCCGCTGCGCGACTGGTTCCGGGCGCTCTACGAGGTGCTGCTGGGTGCCAGCCAGGGGCCGCGCTTCGGCGGCTTCGTCGCGGTCTACGGCGTTGCCGAGACCGTGGCGCTGATCGACCGGGCGCTGGCCGGCGAGCTGGCCGGGGCGGCGCAGGCGCGGCCGGCCGCGCCGGGCTGAACCCGCTTCACGGGGCCTTGCGGCCGCAGTCGGGCGGCGGGCCGGACCCCTCGACCAGCTCCTCGCGGCCGCAGGCGGGGCAGTACCACGCCTTGCGTCCCTCGCGGTCGCGCTTGTGCAGGCGGCTCCAGTCGCAGGCGCTGACGCGCCAGCCGAAGCGGGCGGCGAGCAGGCGCCGGTTCAACAGCACCACGACCGCGAGCAGCACGACCAGGAAAATCAAAGCGACGGTCACGGGGCCGGCCCTCCCTGCGCGGCCACGATAGCGGGCCGCGGCGTGCTGTCCAAGGGCCGCGCGCTGCGGGTACAATTGCCATCGGTGCGGCCGGTGTCAGTGAGGCACCGCCGGTCGGTCGCTCCCCGGATTTGCCGCCGGCCGCGCAGGCAGGCGGCGCGTGCGCGGCGCGCCATCGCAAGACCGGCCTGCGCTTGACCCGCATCAATCCGGGCGCCGGCCGCGGCCTGTATGATCGCCGCATCGCCGTCCCCGTGCGGGCACCGGCAGACAGATGGCAGGAAAGGGCAGGCGGATGGAGGCAGGCGTCGACGACCCCATCCCGTTTCGGCTGACCGCGATCGAGGACTACGCGCCCCTGATCGGCGAGGCGGCCGCCGAGCGGCTGCTGGCCAAGGCCGCGGCGCTGCGCGACATGCACGTCGTCAACGTGAACTCGACCTATTACGGCGGCGGGGTGGCCGAGATCCTGTCCTCGCTGACCCTGCTGATGAACGCCGCCGGCATCCGTTGCGGCTGGCGGGTGCTGCAGGGACGACCGGATTTCTTCAGTGTCACCAAGAAGATGCACAACGCTCTTCAGGGCGAGCCGATCAACCTGAGCGAGCTGAAGCGCGGCATCTACGAGGAGGTCGTGTACGAGAACGCGGCGCGCATCCATCTCGACCACGACCTGGTCATCGTGCACGACCCGCAGCCGCTGCCGCTGATCCGGCACTACCGCAAGAAGGCGCCCTGGGTGTGGCGCTGCCATGTCGACCTGACGCAGCCCGACCCTCAGCTGTGGGCCTATCTGTCGGGCTTCGTCGAGCGCTATGACGCGATGGTCGTCTCGCTGCCGGAATACGCGCAGAAGGTCACGCCGCCGCAGCGCTTCATCATGCCCGCGATCAATCCCTTCTCCACCACCAACAAGGAGCTGTCTGAGGCGGAGATGGACGAGCGGCTGGAGCACCACGGCATCCCGACCGACCTGCCGCTGGTGGTGCAGGTCTCGCGCTTCGACCGGTGGAAGGACCCGCAGGGCGTGATCGACGCCTTCCGCATCGCGCGCAGGCAGGTGGACGCCACCCTGGTGCTGGTGGGCAACGTCGCCACCGACGACCCCGAGGGGCAGGACATCTTCCATTCGCTGTGCCAGTGCGGCGAGGAGCGCGTGCGTATCCTCTCGGTGCAGGACTCCGCGTTGGTCAACGCACTGCAACGCCGCGCCGCGGTGGTGCTGCAGAAGTCGCTGCGCGAGGGCTTCGGCCTGACCGTGACCGAGGCGATGTGGAAGGGCGCCGCGGTGATCGGCGGCAATGTCGGTGGCATCCGCCACCAGATCGAGGACGGGGTGAACGGCGTTCTGGTCGATAGCGTGGAGGAGGCGGCCGAGGCGATCGTGCGACTGCTCAAGGATGCCAAGCTGCGCCGGACGCTGGGCGCCAAGGCGCGCGAGACCGTGCGCGAGCGGTTCCTCATCACGCGGCTGATGGAGGACTGGATGGACCTGATCGGCGCCTTCGAGCCCAGCTTCCGCCTGCGGGCCGGGCCCGGCGCCTGAGAGGCGGAGAACGGCATGGCAAAGCAATCCCCCGAAGTCGTCTGGTTCGAGGATCTGAACCGCGGCGACGTGCCCCGCGTGGGCGGCAAGAACGCCTCGCTGGGCGAGATGGTGCGCCACCTCGGCGCCAGGGGGGTGGCGGTGCCGCCGGGCTTCGCCACCACCGCCGCGGCCTACTGGCGCTTCGTCGAGGCGAACGGGCTGACCGACAGGATCGGCGCGACGCTGGCCGAGCTGGAGGCAGGCAAGATCGCGCTGGCGGAGGCCGGCGACACGATCCGCCGCGCCGTCCTCAAGGGCGAGTGGCCCGACGAGACGGCGGACGCGATCCGGGCGGCCTATGCCAGGCTGTGCGAGCGCCTGGGCAAGGACGAGGCGGACGTGGCCGTGCGCTCGAGCGCCACCGCCGAGGACCTGCCAGATGCCAGCTTCGCCGGCCAGCAGGAGACCTTCCTCAACATCCGCGGCGAGCGGGCGCTGATGGAGGCCTGCCGGCGCTGCTATGCCTCGCTGTTCACCGACAGGGCGATCAGCTATCGGCAGGCCAAGGGGTTCGACCATCTGCAGGTGGCGCTGTCGGTGGGCGTGCAGAGCATGGTGCGCTCGGACGCCGGCGGGGCGGGGGTAATGTTCTCGATCGACACCGAGACCGGCTTCGACAAGGTGGTGGTGATCGACGCCGCCTGGGGGCTGGGCGAGAACGTGGTGCAGGGCGCGGTGGACCCCGACGAGTACGAGGTGTTCAAGCCGCTGCTGGCCGAGGCGGGGCTGAGCCCGGTGATCGAGAAGAAGCTGGGCGCCAAGGCGCAGAAGATGATCTACGCCAAGGCGGGCGGGAAAGGCGCCGGGCAGGGGGGCGGGCGCCCGATCCGGAACGTCCCCACCTCGAAGGCCGAGCGCGCCGCCTTCGTGCTGGAGGATGCGGATATCCTGAAGCTCGCCCGCTGGGCCTGCGTGATCGAGGACCATTACGGCCAGGCGATGGACATGGAGTGGGCCAGGGACGGCGAAAGCGGCGAGCTGTTCATCGTGCAGGCGCGGCCCGAGACTGTGCAGTCGCGGCGCCGGGCCGGGGCGCTCAAGACCTACCGCATCGGCAACAAGGGCAAGCTCGTCACCTCGGGTCTGAGCATCGGCGATGCTGTGGTGGCCGGTGAGGTCTGCGTCATCGAGAGCGCGCGCGAGATCGAGCGCTTCGTCGACGGCGCCGTGCTGGTGACCGGCACCACCGACCCCGACTGGGTGCCGATCATGAAACGCGCGGCCGCGATCGTCACCGACCATGGCGGGCGCACCTCGCATGCGGCGATCGTCAGCCGCGAGCTGGGGCTGCCGGCGGTCGTGGGCACGGGCAACGCCACGCAGGTGCTGCACGACCAGGAGGAGGTGACCGTCTCCTGCGCCGAGGGCGACGAGGGCTTCGTCTACGAGGGCAGCGTCGATTTCGAAGTCGAGGACATCGACCTGGGCGACATTCCCCGCACGCGCACGCGCGTGATGCTGAACCTCGCCAACCCGGCCGCGGCCTTCCGCTGGTGGCGGCTGCCCGCCGACGGGGTGGGGCTGGCGCGCATGGAGTTCGTGGTCAACAACCAGATCAAGGTGCACCCCATGGCGCTGGTGCGCTTCGACGCGCTGGCCGACGGCGAC
>NZ_JBZSYN010000211.1:0-4248 GCF_058622915.1 Thermohalobaculum sp.
CGTGCCCGCGGGGCAGGAGCCCGACCAGGGCCGCTCGGACCGCACGCCCAACGCCATCAGCTTCTTCGACCCGCGCCCGCAGGCGAACATGCTGGCGGTCCGCGGCGACGGCGAGGTCGACCCCGAGCACCGCCTGCTGCCGGTCGCCGGCGAGCTCCTGCTCTGGCCTGCCTTCCTGCACCACCTGGTGCATGTGAACCTCAGCCGTGAGGCCCGGATCTCGGTCTCGTTCAACGTGGTGCTGCGCTGGCGCGACGACTACCTGCCCTGAGGCGGCGCCTCGCCCCTGAGCGCCCGCCAGCGCGCCAGGCTCGGCTCGGACCAGACCTCGCTGCGGCGGTAGTATTCGGGCACCGCCCGTGCGCCTTCGGGCAGCGCCAGCCAGGGCTGTTTGGTCGAGGTGTAGATGTGGATGTCGGGCGCCAGCCGCCCCGGCGCGTCCAGCGTGCCCACGCGCACGAAGGCGACCCGGTCTCCCGCCCCCGCGTAATGGCTCCACAGCGCCACCCGGCAGGCGGGGCAGCGCGCGATGCTCTGCCCCTGGCCGCTGGCCGAGGGCGTCGCCACCAGCGCGGGCGCGCCGCGCGTCACCGTCACCCGCTCGGCCTCGATCATTGCGTTCAATGCAAACGCCGAGCCGGTCTCGCGCTGGCACCATGTGCAATGGCAGCAATGCACGATCAGCGGCGGCCCCGCCATGCGATAGCGCACCGCGCCGCAGGCGCAGCCGCCCTCGAGCACCGTCCCCGCCTCCATCCTGTCCTCCCTGCGCAGGCGGCCCTCGCGCCGCCGGCCCGGCTCGCGCTACATTGCCACGCAGCGCACCCAGCCGTTTCACTTTGATCGCTGCCTATGCTTGTCACAAAACCATTCAATGGGACTACGTCTGCTTTTGTGGGGCATCCTCATGTAGCGCCCAAAAAGCGCCGGGCCATCAGAATAGAATTCTGTAATGGATTGAAACAGTTCCGTTTTTCCCTCAACGTCAGCGCCATTTCTGGAGGCTTGAATCTCAAGTAATCGTATTAGTTGGATACGCATGTCGTCCAAATATCTGGCTACGTCTCGACCAAAGAGAAAAGATGCATTTTCAATTGCCAAAAAAAGTTCTTTGAGCCCATCATCATGGACTTGGCCAGAGGCATTAACCTTCGATACGAGACTTTGCACTTGGTGGTACACATCCATGCGCCTCTCGAAAAGGGCCAGGACGAGTCGTTGGTGCGCGGTGTGCCACTGCATGAAAGCGACCACAGCCACGCCAATCGCGATAGCTGGCGTCAAGAGCGCTTGTAGGGCCTGAATCCAGAAGGGCAGTGTGTTCATCCTTTCACTCCGAGTCGCATGCTCGCAGGATGACACTAACACGGTAGGCAAGGCACATTAGCTGAGTCTTCGACTGTCCCGCCGCCAGCTGAGGGAGGCCCCCATGCCGCTTCGCCCCCGCGCCGACCTCGCCACCCACGAGGTCCTCAACCAGCCCGAGCCCAGGGCCGACATCGACCTGTGGGCCGAGGACGCCGTGCTCGCCGACGCGGTGACGCGCGAGGGCGGCGCCGCCCACGCCGCCGGGCTCGCCGCGGTGGGCGCGACGCTCGGCCGCGCCGAGTGGCGCGAGCGCGGCCGGCTCGCCAATCGCAACCCGCCCGAGCTCCGCGCCTTCGACCGCACCGGCCGGCGCATCGACGAGGTGGCCTTCCACCCCGCCTACCACGCGCTGATGGGGCTCGGCCTGGCCGAGGGCTACGCCGCGCTGCCATGGGAGCGGGACGCCGCGCCGGGCGGCCACGTCGCCCACGCCGCGCTGGTCTACCTGATGACCCAGGTCGAGCCCGGCGTGTGCTGCCCCATGACCATGAACTACGCCGCCGTCCCGGCGCTCGGCCACGACGCGGCACTGGCCGCCGAGTGGACGCCGCGGCTGATCTCGCGCCGCTACGACCCGGCCTCGCGCCCCGCGCCCGACAAGACGGGCGCCACCATCGGCATGGCGATGACGGAAAAGCAGGGCGGCTCGGACCTGCGCGCCAACACCACCCGCGCCCGGCCCGATGGCGACGCCTGGCGCCTCACCGGCCACAAGTGGTTCTGCTCCGCGCCGATGTCGGACGCCTTCCTCACCCTGGCCCGGGCGCCGGGCGGGCTGACCTGTTTTGTGGTGCCGCGCTGGACGCCCGACGGCAACCGCAACCCGCTGCGGCTTATGCGCCTCAAGGACAAGCTGGGCAACCGCGCCAACGCCTCGGCCGAGATCGAGTACGACGGCACCTATGCGCGGCGCCTGGGCGAGGAGGGGGCAGGGGTGCGCACCATCCTCGAGATGGTCCACCACACACGGCTCGACACCGCCATGGCGCCGGCCGGGCTGATGCGCGCAGCACTCGCCGAGGCGCTGTGGTGGTGCGCGCGGCGCACCGCCTTCCAGCGCCGCCTGATCGAGCAGCCGATGATGCTCGCCGTGCTCGCCGACCTGGCGCTGGACTGGGAGGGCGCGCTCGCGCTTGGCCTGCGCACCGCCCGCGCGTTTGATGAGAGCGCCGCCAGCGATCAGGCCCGCGCCTTCGCCCGCCTCGCCGTGCCGCTGGCGAAATACGCCACCAACAAGCGCTGCCCGCTCGTCATCTACGAGGCCATGGAGGCGCTCGGCGGCTCGGCCTTCGTCGAGGAAAGCCCGCTGCCGCTGCTGTTCCGCGAATCGCCGCTCAACTCGATCTGGGAGGGCTCGGGCAACGTCATCTGCCTCGACGTCCTGCGTGTGCTGGACCGCGCGCCTCAGGCGCTCGACGCGCTCGATGCCGAGCTCGACACCGCCACGGGCGCCGAGCCGCGCTACGACGCGGCGCTCGCCGCGGCCCGTGCCCGCTGGCCGAAAGGGCCGCCTGAGGCCGAGGCCCGCTGGTTCACCGAGACGCTGGCGCGCCTGCTCGAGGCCAGCCTGATGATCCGCCACGCCCCTGCGCCGGTGGCCGACGCCTTCGCCGCCACGCGGCTCGCGGCCGAGCGCGGCGCCACCACCGGCGCGCTGCCCGCCGCGGTGGACACCGCCGCCGTGGTCGGCCGCGTCACCGCCGCTCTGCCGGCCTGAGCCGCGTGGCCCCCGCCCGCCTCCAGGCGGCGACGCTCGGCGCCGCCGGCGTCGCCGTCCTCATCTGGGGCCTGACCCCGGCGGTGACCAAGCTCGCCGTGGGCGAGATCGACTCGCTCACCGTGGGCATGCTGCGCACCGTCCTGGCGATGGCGCCGGGCCTGCCGCTGGCGCTGGCGCTGCGCCTGCCCCTGCCGCGCGCCGCCGGCGAGTGGGGGCTCCTGGCCATCGCGGGGGGCTCGGGCTTCGTCGGCTTCCCGCTCCTGTTCAGCCTCGGCGTCGGCCTGACCACCACCGCCCATGTCGCGCTGATCATGGCGGCGCTGCCGATCTTCACCGGCCTGTTCGGCGCCGCGGTCGAGCGCCGCCTGCCCGGCGCCATGTGGTGGCGCGGCGCGGCGCTGGCGCTCGCGGGCGAGGTGGTCCTGGTCGGCGCCCGCTTCGGCTTCGCCGAGCCCGGCGCCAGCCTCGGCGGCGACCTGCTCACCTTCGCCGCCTGCACCGTCGCCGCCGCCGGCTATGTCGCCGGCAGCCGGCTGTCGCCGCGCATCGGCACCTGGAGCACCACCTTCTGGGGCCTCTCGTTCGGCGGCGTGCTGTTGCTGCCGCTGCTCGCGTTGCGCCTCGGCGCCACCGACTGGGCCGCGGTCGGGCCGCTGGGCTGGGCCACCGCCGCCTATCTGGCGCTTTTCTCCACCGTGATCGGCTA
The DNA here is from genome assembly GCF_058622915.1 of Thermohalobaculum sp. Classification (NCBI taxonomy): domain Bacteria; kingdom Pseudomonadati; phylum Pseudomonadota; class Alphaproteobacteria; order Rhodobacterales; family Paracoccaceae; genus Thermohalobaculum; species Thermohalobaculum sp. The sequence goes on from NZ_JBZSYN010000211.1 coordinate 3,795, forward strand.
TGTCTGCTGGTACTGGGCGCTGGCGCATGGCGGCACGGCGCGGGCCGGCTCGATCCAGTTCGCCCAGCCGCTGGTGGCGCTCGCCGCCGCCGTCACCGCCATGGGCGAGCGCATGACCGCCCCCCTGGCCGTGGCCGCCGTGGCCATCCTCGCCGGCATAGCCATCGCGCGCCGCAACTGAGCCCGCCCCCGCCACGGGCCCCGGCCCCCGAGCCGGGGCCTCCTCGCGCTCCCCCACCCAGCCATGGGCCCCGACCCCCGAGCCGGGGCCTCCTGCACCCCCGCCCACCCGCAGGGCCCCGCTGCGCTCTACCCCCCCGATCTACCCCGCGCCCGCGCCCGGCCAGAGCGGGATCCTATCCGGCCGAACCGTTCGCCCTCGCAGAGGAGGATCGCGCCCGCGGAAGGGGGTGCTCGGGGGCGGGCGCGCGCGATCCGGCGCTGACGCGCCTAG
>NZ_JBZSYN010000212.1:0-13941 GCF_058622915.1 Thermohalobaculum sp.
GCGTGGGCATTTGCTGGGATCAGTGGTTTGTCGAGTGCTCCAGAGCGATGGCTCTGCGGGGCGCGGATATTCTACTTTATCCGAGCGCTATTGGATCGGAGCCCGAGCACCCGGAAATCGATACCAAAGATCCCTGGCAGCGCGTTATGACCGGCCAGGCAGTTGCCAACGCGGTTGTCGTCGCGGCGGCGAATCGAATCGGTAACGAGTGAGCCGCCGCTCGGCCTGCGGCGTGAGCGGCTTTCGGGGCTCGGTCGTCAGGTAGGCATAGGCGCGCAGCTTGGCGCGCCCGACCCGGCCGCGGATCTGGTAGAGCTGCGCCAGCCCGAACATGTCGGCGCGGTGCACCACCAGCGTGTTGGCTCTGGGTATGTCGAGCCCCGACTCGATGATCGTGGTCGACAGCAGCACGTCGAACTTGCCGTCGTAGAAGGCGTTCATGCGGGCGTCGAGCTCGCTCGCCGGCATCTGGCCGTGGGCGACGACGTAATTTACCTCGGGCACATGCTCCTTGAGGAAGTCCTCGGCGTCGGCCAGGTCGGCCACGCGCGGCACCACGAAGAAGCTCTGCCCGCCGCGGTAGTGCTCGCGCAGGAAGGCGTCGCGCACGACCACCGCGTCGAACGGCGTGACATAGGTGCGCACCGCCAGCCGGTCGATCGGCGGCGTCGCGATCAGCGACAGCTCGCGCACCCCCGACAGCGACAGTTGCAGCGTGCGCGGGATCGGCGTCGCCGTCATGGTCAGCACGTGCACGTCCGAGCGAAGCTCCTTCAGACGCTCCTTGTGGGCGACGCCGAAATGCTGCTCTTCGTCAATGATCAGAAGGCCCAAGTGGCAGAACTTCACCTTCTTGTTGAGCAGCGCATGGGTGCCGATGACGATGGGGATCGAGCCGTCCTCCAGCCCCTTGCGCGTCTCCGCCGCTTCCCTGGCCGTGACGAAGCGCGAGAGCTGGCGCACCTTGAGCCCGGTGCCCTGGAAGCGCTCGCGGAACACCTGCGCGTGCTGCCGGGCCAAGAGCGTCGTGGGGCAGACCAGCGCCACCTGCGCGCCCATGTTGGCCGCGGCGAAGGCGGCGCGCAGCGCCACCTCCGTCTTGCCGAAGCCGACATCGCCGCAGATCAGCCGGTCCATCGGCCGGCCCGAGCCGAGGTCGGCCATGACGTCCTCGATGGCCTTCTGCTGGTCCTCGGTCTCCTGGTAGGGGAAGCGCGCGGCGAAGCGGGCGTAGGGCGCGCCGTCCGGCTCGATCACGTCGCCCTCGCGCAGGGCGCGCTCGGCGGCGACGCGGATCAGCTGGTCGGCCATCTCGCGGATGCGCTTCTTCATGCGCGCCTTGCGGCCCTGCCAGGCGGCGCCGCCCAGGCGGTCGAGCTCGCCCTCCTCCTGGCCGTAGCGGCTGAGCAGCTCGATGTTCTCGACCGGCAGGTAGAGCTTGTCGCCGCCCTGGTACTCGAGGCCGAGGCACTCGTGCGGCGCGCCGGCCGCGGTGATGGTCTCGAGGCCGAGATAGCGCCCGACGCCGTGGTCGATATGCACCACCAGGTCGCCCGGCGTCAGCGACTGGGTCTCGGTGAGGAAGTTCTCGGCCCGCCGGCTGCGCCGGGCGCGGCGGATCAGGCGCTCGCCGAGCACGTCCTGCTCGGAGACGACCGTGACCGCGCCCGCCTCGTGCGGCGCCTCGAAGCCCTGCTCGAGGCCCCACACGATCAGGTTCAGCCCGGGCCCGACCTCGCGCCACCTGGCGATCTCGCGCGCGCCCTCGATGCCGTGGTCGGCGAGAAGCGCGGCCAGCCGCTCGCGCGCGCCCTCGGAATAGGAGGCGATGACCACCGGCCCCTGCGCCTGCCGGGCGCGCACATGCTCGGCCAGGGCCTTGAAGACGTTGACGCCCTCCTGCCGCCGCTCGGGCGCGAACGAGCGCCCGACGCGCCCGCCGGCATCGCTCACCCCGGGCCCCGGCGGCAGGCGGTTGGGCGAGAAGGCCCGGGTCTCGCGCGCGGCCAGCGCCGCGCTCCAGTCCGCCTCGGCCAGGTAGGTCAGCTCGGGCGGCACCGGGCGATAGAGCACGTCCGCGCGCGCCGGCGCCTCGGCCGCCTCGCGCCGGGCCTCGTAGTGGTCGCGGATCATGTCGAGCCGCACCTTGCAGGCCTCGCCCGCCTGGTGGTCCAGCGTCACCGGCGCGCCGGGCAGATAGTCGAACAGCGTCTCCATGCCGTCATGGAACAGCGCGATCCAGTGCTCCATGCCCTGGTACTTGCGGCCCTGGGAGACCGCCGCGTAGAGCGGGTCGTCGAGCCTCGGCGCGCCGAACAGCTCGCGGTAGCGGGTGCGAAAGCGCGCGATCGCCGGCGGGTCGAGGATCACCTCCGAGGCGGGGGCGAGCTCGACCCGGTCGATCCGCTCGACGGTGCGCTGGCTCTCGGCGTCGAAGCGCCGGGCGCTCTCCAGCACGTCGCCGAAGAAGTCGAGCCGCACCGGGTTGGCCTGCCCCGGCGGGAAGATGTCAATGATGCCGCCCCGGACCGCGAAGTCGCCGTGCTCGATCACCGTCGAGGCGCGGTTGAAGCCCATGCGGGCGAGCCAGGCGATCAGCGCCTCGACGTCGACCTGCCGGCCGGCCTGGGCGATGAAGCTGGCCTCGGCCAGCGTGGCGCGCGGCGGCACCCGCTGCGTGGCGGCGTTGAGCGTGGTCAGGATCACCGCCGGGCGGTCGAAACCGTGCGCCAGCGCGGCCAGCGTCGCCATGCGCGCGGCGGCGATCTCGGGGTTGGGCGAGACCCGGTCATAGGGCAGGCAGTCCCAGGCCGGGAAGCTGAGCACCGGCAGCTCGGGCGCGAAGATCCCCAGCGCCTCGGCCATCGCGGCGGCGCGGGCATCGTCGCGGGCGACGTGGATGACCGGCCCGGCGGTGCGCGTGACCAGCCTGGCGACGAGCTGCGCGTCGAGGCCCTCGGGCGCGCCGCCGACCACGGCGGCCCCCGGCGCGATGTCGGCGGGGCGCGCGTCCCGGATCTCGGGGGCGGTCTCTTGGACGTCAGTCATCGGCGCCGAGGTAGCGTCAGGCGGGGCCCGCCGCAAGTGTTAACGCGTGCGGCGAAGCGCGGCCAATTGGCCCGGTTAACTCTTATAGGTCTTATATAAGACATGTAGGAATTTTCCGCCGCCCGCGGGCTATCCAAGGCGCAGGTCCTCGTCGCCGAGCGGCGCGAAGGCCGGGGCGACGAAGTCGGAGGTCGCGCCGCCCAGGGTCGGCGGATCCCAGCGCGGCTTGTTGTCCTTGTCGACCAGCACGGCGCGCACGCCCTCGTAGAAGTCGGGCCGGGTCATGCAGAAGCGGGCGAGCCGGTATTCCAGCCGCATGCAGTCCTCGAAGCTCAGCTCCGCCCCCATCGAGAGTTGGCGCTGCGCGATGCGCGTCGAGGTCGGGGACTTGGCGAGGATGGTCTCGCGCTGGCGCTCGGCCCAGTCGCTGCCGGCGTTGCCGAGCGCCTCGAGGATCAGCTCGACACTGCCGAACGAGTAGAGGAAGTGGATGTCGCGGACGTGGTCCAGCTCGGCCTCCACCTCCCAGCGCAGGCCGGCGCGCGCCAGCGCCGCGCGCCAGTCATCGCCGGCCCCCGCCCAGTCGAGGCCGTGGGCCAGGAAATCGACCAGGGCGGACAGCCGCGAGGACTCCAGGATACAGTCGCAAACCCCTGCGAGAACGTTGTTTTCCCCGGTCAGACGACTTCCCGTCAGCGCCAGCCACATGCCCAAGCTGCCGGGCAGCCGGGGCAGGAACCAGGTGCCGCCGACGTCGGGGAACAGCCCGATCCCGGTCTCGGGCATGGCGAAGACGGTGCGCTCGGTGGCGACGCGCAGGCTGCCGTGCACCGAGATGCCGACACCGCCGCCCATCACGATCCCGTCCATCAGCGCGATATAGGGCTTCGGGTACCGCTTGATCCTGGTGTTCATGCGGTACTCGTCGGCGAAGAAGGCGAAATTCGCCCTGCCCCGCTCGCCGCCGGGCCGGCCGGCCTCGTAGAGCGCGATGGTGTCGCCGCCGGCCGAGAAGGCGCGCTCGCCCTCGCCGCGCACCACGACCGCCGCGACGGCCGCGTCGGTGGCCCAGGCGTCGAGCTGGCGCTCGAGATCCAGCACCATTCGGTGCGTCAGCGCGTTCAGCGCCTTGGGGCGGTTCAGCGTGATCAGCCCGATGCGCCCCACGGTCTCGAACAGGATCTCGGCCATGCCACTTGCCCCGCCGGGTGCTGCGTGCGAGTTTCCGGCCCACGTTACGAGGAACGCCCGCGATGCTGCAACCCGCCCCCTTCCCCGCCGCGCGCCCGCGCCGGCTGCGCCAGGCGCCGTGGATCCGCGCCCTGGTGGCCGAGCGGGCGCTGGCCCCGGCCGACCTCATCTGGCCCTGCTTCGTGATCGACGGCGAGGACCGGACCGAGCCGGTCGAGTCGATGCCCGGCGTCGAGCGGCTGAGCATCGATCGGCTGGTGGCGAAGGCGGCCGAGGCGCGCGCGCTGGGCATCCCCGCCATCGCGCTGTTCCCCTACACCGACCCGGCGCGCAAGACCCCGGGCGCCGAGGAGGCGTGGAACCCCGAGAACCTGGTCTGCCGCGCCACCCGCGCGGTGAAGGCGGAGCTGCGCGACCTGGGCGTGATGCTCGACGTGGCGCTCGACCCCTACAACTCGGACGGCCATGACGGCATCGTGCGCGGTGGCGAGATCGTCAACGACGAGACGCTGGTGGCGCTGGAGAAGCAGGCGATCGCGCAGGCCGAGGCCGGCTGCGACATCCTCGGCCCCTCGGACATGATGGACGGGCGCATCGGCGTGATCCGCCGGGCGCTGGAGGAGCGCGGCTTCCACAACACGCTGATCATGTCGTATGCGGCGAAATACGCCTCGGCCTTCTACGGGCCGTTCCGCGAGGCGGTCGGCTCGGGCGGCGCGCTGACGGGCGACAAGAAGACCTACCAGATGGACCCGGCCAACTCGGACGAGGCGCTGCGCGAGGTCGCCGCCGACATCGCCGAGGGCGCCGACATGGTGATGGTCAAGCCGGGAATGCCCTATCTCGACATCTGCCGCCGCGTCGCCGAGGAGTTCCGCGTGCCGACCTTCGCCTACCAGGTGTCGGGCGAGTACGCGATGCTCAGGGGCGCCATCGACCGCGGCTGGCTCGACCGCGACAAGACCATCCTCGAGGCGCTGACCGCCTTCAAGCGCGCGGGCTGCGCCGGGGTGCTGAGCTATTTCGCGCTGGATGCGGCGCGGCTTTTGCGGGCCCAGGGCTGATGGCGGTGGAGCTGGCGCACCTGGAGCACCCGGCGGCCGAGGGACAGACCGCGCCGCCCTTGCTGATCGCGCACGGGCTGTTCGGCTCGGCGCGGAACTTCCACACGCTGGGCCGGCGCCTGGCCACCAACCGCCGCGTCATCATGGTGGACATGCGCAACCACGGCCAGAGCCCGTGGGACCGGCGCCACACCTACCCCGCCATGGCCGAGGACCTGGCCGACGCCGTCGAGCGGCTGGCCGGGGGAACGGCCGCGGTGCTGGGCCATTCCATGGGCGGCAAGGCGGCGATGGTGCTGGCCGGGACCCGGCCCGAGCTGGTCGAGGCCCTGGTGGTCGCCGACATCGCCCCGGTGCCCCACGAGCACACACATCTGGGCTACATCAGGGCGATGAAGGCAGTGGACCTTGCGCGCGTGAGCCGCCGTTCGGACGCCGAGCCGGCGCTTGCCGAGGCGATCCCCGAGGCGACGCTGCGCTCGTTCCTGTTGCAAAACCTCGTGGTCGAGCACGGGCGGGCGCACTGGCGCATCAACCTCGACGCGCTCGAGGCCAACATGGACGCGCTGCTCGACTTCCCCGACCTGCCCGAGCCGGCCTATCGCGGGCCCGCCTATTTCCTGCACGGGGGCAAGTCGCCCTACGTGCCGCCCGAGACGCATCCGCGCATCCGCGCCCTGTTTCCCGCCGCCCGGATCGAGGCGCTGCCCGGTGCCGGCCACTGGCTTCACGCCGAAGCGCCGGACGCCTTCATCGACAAGGTCGGCGGCTGGCTGGCCGGGGTTTAGCCGGCGCCGGCGGCGTCAGGCTCAGCGCCCCGCGCCGAGGGTCTCCAGCGCGCTCGGCTCCGGGCTGGCTTCCGCGACCGGCCGGAAGGTCCGGAGAGCGTCGCGGTAGTGCCCGATGACCTCATCGAGCACCGTCGGCCAGTGATGCTCGGAGAGCGCGCGGCAGCGTGCCGCCGCGCCCATGCCGGCGCGCAGCCCGGGGTCCGCGGCGAGCCGCAGGAGTTGCTCGGCATAGCCCTCGGCCCCGGCTTCGGGACGCGACAGCAGGCCGCTCTCACCGTGGCGCAGGTAGCTGCGCGGGCCGGGGACATCGGCGACGAGGCAGGCGAGCCCGGCGGCCATGCCTTCGAGCGTGACGTTCGCCGCCGCCTCGGTAACGGAGGGATTGAACAGGATGTCGGCGCTGGCAAAGGCGCGGGCGAGGTCCTCGCCGGTCTGGTGGCCCAGGAAGACGGCCCGCGGCAAGCGCGCCTGGAAGCGGGCGCGCTCGGGCCCCTCGCCGACCACCAGGGAGTGCAGCTTGGGATTTTGCGCGGCGGCGCGGCGCATCGCCTCGGCGAAGACGTCGATGCCCTTCTCCAGCACCAAGCGCCCGACGAAGGCGACCACCACCTCGTCGTCGGCGAAGCCCAGCCCGCGCCGCCAGTCCATGTCGCGCCGGTCGGGGCTGAAGAGCGCGGAGTCGACGCCGCGGCCCCAAAGCCTGAGCTCGCGGCCGATGCTTTCCTGGCGCAGCTCCTCGATCATCGAGTGCGTCGGCGCGTAGAGGTGGACGCAGCGGGCGTAGACCCAGCGCATGTAGCGCCGAAGGTACTTCTCCGTCCAGCCGAGGCCGTAATAGCGCGGATAGGTGTCGAAGCGGGTGTGAAACGAGGCGACGGCCGGAATCCCGTGCCTGCGCGCATAGCGCAGCGCCATCAGCGCGACCAGGTCCGGCGTGGCGACGTGGATCAGATCGGGGCGAAACGCGTCGAGCCGGGCCCGGGCGCGCCGCGTGAGGCCGAGCCCCAGGCGGTATTCGCCGCGCCGGCCGGGCAACCTGACCGAGGGCAAGGGGACCAGCCTACCGGTGTGGCTGAAGGCGGCCTCGGGCGCCGTGGGCGCAAAGACCAGGACGCGGTGGCCGCGCGCGATCAGATGCGCGACCAGCATGTTCTGCGAGCGCGCCGCGCCATCCAGCATGTAGTTGTAGTTGCCGGAGAACAGCGCAATGCGCAAAGGCCCCTCCGGCGCCTCGGCCGGGGGGGCAGCGATTTGTTCGGCGGTCGCGCTCTCGGACATGCCTGGCCCCGCGGTTTCCGGTGCCCGCGTTCTTTACGCGCTCGCGGGGGCGGGCTCAAGCGGGAGCGTCATCACGCCGCCCCCGCCGACGGGGAAAAGAGCGGCCGCAGCCGCGAGGTCAGGCAACTTCCCGGGCCCGCTCGCCGGCCAGCGCGAGGATGTCGCGCATGATCCGGTTCACCTCGAAGTCCTTGGGCGAATAGACCCGCGCCACGCCCATCTCGCGCAACCGTTGCGCGTCGGCCTGCGGGATGATGCCGCCGGCAACCACCGGCAGGTCCAGCCCGGCGGCGCGCAGGCGCTCGAGGACGGCGCCGATCAGCTCCAGATGGCTGCCCGACAGGACCGAGAGGCCGAGCACGTGGGGGCGCTCGGCCAGGGCCGCCTCGACGATCTCGGCGGGGGTGAGGCGGATGCCGTCGTAGAGCACGGCGATGCCGCAGTCGCGCGCGCGCACGGCGATCTGCTCGGCGCCGTTCGAGTGGCCGTCGAGGCCGGGCTTGGCCACCAGGAAGGTGAGCCGCCGGCCGAGGCGGGCGGAGACGGCGTCAACCTCGGCGCGCAGCTCGTCCAGGCCCTCGGCCGCATTCGACATGGCCCGGCCGACGCCGGTGGGGGCGCGGTACTCGCCGAAGACGCTGCGCATCGCCCAGCCCCACTCGCCGGTCGTCGCGCCGGCCTTCGCGGCCGCGATCGAGGGCGGCATGATGTTGCGGCCCTCGCGCGCGGCGTCGCGCAACGCGGCCAGCGCCGCCTCGACGGCGCCCGCATCGCGCTCATGGCGCCAGGCCTCAAGACGAGCGATCTGGTCGGCCTCGACGGCGGGGTCGACGACCAGGATGCCGCCCTCGCCGGCCGCGAGCGGGCCGGGCTCGGTCTCGGTATGGCGGTTGACGCCGACCACGGTGGTCTCGCCGGTCTCGATGCGGCGCAGACGCTCGGCGTTCGAGTCGACCAGGCGCGACTTCATGTACTCGATGGCGGCGACCGCGCCGCCCATGGCCTCGATATGGGCAAGCTCGTCGCGGGCGGCGGCCTTCAGCTCGTCGACCTTCGCGGCGACGGCGGGGTTGCCGTCGAACAGGTCGGCGTATTCGAGCAGATCGGTCTCGTAGGCGAGGATCTGCTGCATCCTCAGCGACCATTGCTGGTCCCACGGGCGCGGCAGGCCCAGCGCCTCGTTCCAGGCCGGAAGCTGCACCGCGCGGGCGCGGGCCTTCCGCGACAGCGTCACGGCCAGCGTCTCGAGCAGGATGCGGTAGACGTTGTTCTCGGGCTGCTGCTCGGTGAGGCCGAGCGAGTTCACCTGCACGCCATAGCGGAAGCGGCGCAGCTTGGCGTCCTCGACGCCGTAGCGGACGCGGCAGATCTCGTCCCACAGCTCGGTGAAGGCGCGCATCTTGCACAGCTCGGTGACGAAGCGCAGCCCCGCGTTGACGAAGAACGAGATGCGCCCCACCACGGTGGGGAAGTCCTCGGCCGGCACGCGGGCGCGGGTGTGGTCGAGCACGGCCGTGGCGGTGGCGAGCGCGAAGGCGAGCTCCTGCTCGGGCGTCGCCCCGGCCTCCTGCAGGTGGTAGGAGCACACGTTCATCGGGTTCCACCGCGGCACCTCGCGGTAGCAATAGGCGGCGACGTCGCCGATCAGCCTGAGCGAGGGCTCGGGCGGGAAGATGTAGGTGCCGCGGCTGAGATATTCCTTGACGATGTCGTTCTGCACGGTGCCGGTGAGCCCGGCCGGGTCGGCCCCCTGCTCCTCGGCCAGCGCCAGGTAGAGCGCCAGCAGCCAGGGCGCGGTGGCGTTGATGGTCATCGAGGTGTTCATGCGCTCAAGCGGGATGCCCTGGAAGAGTGCGCGCATGTCGCCCAGGTGAGAGATCGGCACCCCGACCTTGCCGACCTCGCCGCGGGCGAGCTCGTGGTCGGAGTCGTAGCCGGTCTGCGTCGGCAGGTCGAAGGCGACCGAGAGCCCGGTCTGGCCCTTGGCCAGGTTGGCGCGGTAGAGCGCGTTCGAGGCCGCGGCCGTGGAATGCCCGGCATAGGTGCGGAACAGCCAGGGGCGATCTTTGGTGTCGGTCATGCGGCGGCCCTCAGCACGGGTTCGAAACGTTCGATCGAGGCAATGACGGTCGAGGCAATGACGGTCGCCTCGCTGGCATCGAGATTGCGCAGCGGCACGCGCAGCCCGAAGCGGCACGCGGCGACCTGTCGCCGCCGCCGCCGCGCATGTCCGGGATGGCGCTGTGCCGGTGCATCTTTCATCCGCCCTGATTCGACCGCCCCTGTCCGGATGCGTATAGGAGATTTTGCGATGCAGCGCAAAATCCCTCGCAATATTCTTTCGCGATGGTCCTGGGCTACGACAGATCGGCCCGATTTCACCGCCGGCGTTGCCGCCGGCGGTTTCGCTTGGCCTGCGCCTCTCGCCGTTGCAAAATATTTATGCCGCATCGCACAAGGCCCTTGCGTGAAAAGCGTTGAAATGTCAGTAACTGATTCTTCGGCATATTGAAAATAAGTTGCGCAACTTTGTTGCGCATCCGGAGCGGAAGATGGAGCGAGACATGGACGGCGCCACGATCGCGCAAGCCCAGGGCGAGACACCGACCAAGGACCTCTACGACGTGGGCGAGATCCCGCCGCTGGGCCACGTGCCCAGGCAGATGCACGCCTGGTGCATCCGGCGCGAGCGGCACGGCCCGCCCGAGGAGGCGATGCAGCTCGAGATGGTGGAGACGCCCCAGATCGACTCCAACGAGGTGCTGGTGCTCGTGATGGCCGCGGGCGTGAACTACAACGGCGTCTGGGCGGGGCTGGGCCAGCCGGTCTCGCCCTTCGACATCCACAAGGCGCCGTTCCACGTCGCGGGGTCGGATGCCTCCGGCGTGGTCTGGGCGGTGGGCGACAAGGTCAAGCGCTGGAAGGTCGGCGACGAGGTGGTGATCCACTGCAACCAGGACGACGGCGACGACGAGGAGTGCAACGGCGGCGACCCGATGTTCTCGCCGTCCCAGCGCATCTGGGGCTACGAGACGCCGGACGGCTCGTTCGCGCAGTTCACGCGGGTGCAGTCGCGCCAGCTCATGCCGCGGCCCAAACACCTGACCTGGGAGGAGTCGGGCTGCTACACGCTGACGCTGGCCACCGCCTATCGCATGCTGTTCGGCCACCGGCCGCATACTTTGAAGCCGGGCCAAAACGTGCTGGTGTGGGGCGCCTCGGGAGGGCTCGGCTCCTTCGCCATCCAGCTGGTGAACACGGCGGGCGCCAACGCCATCGGCGTGATCTCGGACGAGGCCAAGCGCGACTTCGTGCTGGAGCTGGGCGCCAAGGGCGTGATCAACCGCAAGCAGTTCGACTGCTGGGGACAGCTGCCGACCGTCAACACGCCTGAGTACAAGACCTGGTTCGGCGAAGTGCGCAAGTTCGGCAAGGCGATCTGGGAGATCACCGGCAAGGGCGTCAACGTGGACATGGTGTTCGAGCACCCCGGCGAGGCGACCTTCCCGGTCTCGACCTTCGTGGTCAAGCGCGGCGGCATGGTGGTGATCTGCGCCGGGACCACCGGCTACAACCTGACCATGGACGCGCGCTATGTCTGGATGCACCAGAAACGCATCCAGGGCAGCCACTTCGCCAACCTGATGCAGGCGAGCCAGGCCAACAAGCTGATGGTCGAGCGGCGCATCGACCCGGCCATGTCCGAGGTGTTCCCCTGGGCCGACATCCCCAAGGCGCACACCAAGATGTGGCGAAACGAGCACAAGCCCGGCAACATGGCGGTGCTGGTCTCGGCGCCGGTGACGGGGCTGCGCACGCTGGAGGACGCGCGCGAGGCGGGGCCGGGAATGGCGGGCTGACGCTCGCCCTGCCCCGTCGGCGCCTGTCGGGCGGGCATCGGGCGCCGCACGCCGTTGCGCCGCGCGGCTTCCCTCCCGTGGGGGATCCCTTGTAGACAGGCCGCATGCCCGAGCCCGCCCCTGCCCCCGCCATGCCCGAGTTCTCCGCCGAGCAGGCGCGCGCCTGGACCACGCTGGCCGCGCGGCTGGCGGCGCATGGGGTCGACCTCGAAGCGGGGACGACGACGGCTGAGACGGACCATGCCGGCCCCGGCGAGGTGATCGCGGTGACCGGCAAGGCCGGCTCGGGCAAGACGCTTCTCCTGGCGCGGCTGGCGGCGCGGCTCAAGGAGTGCGGGCTGGCGGTGATCCGGCCCGACTACGAGGCGAAGCGGCGCACCCGGCGCTCGTTCGCGGTGCTGGCGCCGACCAACAAGGCCGCGAGCGTGCTGAGGCGGCTGAAGGTGCCCGCCACCACCATCCACCGCGTCGTCTACACCCCGGTCTACGACCCCGAGTTCCAGAAGGTCGCCGACTGGCTGGAGGGCGAGCGCAAGACCAGGCCCGAGGTCGAGGGCCTGAGCGCGGAGGCGCTGGACCGCGCCGAGGCGTCCTATCGCGAGCACGGCTCGGTCGCGGGGGCGCTGGCGGCGGCCGGCGTGCGCAGCGCCGATTTTATCAAGGGCTGGACGCGCCGCGAGGAGCCTCTCGACATCGCGCTGGTGGACGAGGCCTCGATGATCGACGCCGAGCGGCTCGACGACCTGCGCCAGCTGTTCCGGCTGATCGTGCTGTTCGGCGATCCGGCGCAGCTCGCCCCGGTGGGCAGCCAGGGGCACATGGTGTTCGAGAGCCTGCCCGAGGGGCGCCGGCTGAACCTGGCCCAGGTGCACCGGCAGGCGGCAGACAACCCGATCCTAGCGCTGGCGCATGCGCTGGGCGAGCCGGCGCTGACCTTCGCCGACTTCGAGGCGCAGGTCCGCGCCGCGGCGCAGGACGACAGCCGGGTGCGCATCGCCGAGAGCGCCGACGCCGACTTGATGTGCGACAGCCCCATGCTGGTGTGGCGCAACCGCATCCGCGCCCGGCTGATCGCCGCTTTCCGCGCCGCCCATGGCATCCCCGACGACGCGCTGATGCCGGGCGAGCCGCTGATCTGCGACGGGCTGGAGCTGCCCATGAAGCTGCGCAAGCAGAGGATCGAGCTGGAGATGCGCGGGCTGATCAAGGGGGCGCAGGCGACCTATCTGGGCCCGGGCAAGCGGCCGGGCTTCGTGCGCGTCAACGTGCACGGCGCCGAGGAGCCCGGCATCGGCGTCGCCGCCATCATCCAGATCGAGCGGCCAGACGGGGGCGAGCCGCTGCTGGTCTCGGCCGCGCGCGCCGGGGCGGTGTTCCTGCACGGCGCGGCCTGCACGATCCACAAGGCGCAGGGCTCGCAATGGCCGCGCGTGCAGGTGTTCGCGCCCGACCTCTATGCCGCGGCGCGCTCGGGCCAGGAGGAGGCCGGGCTGCCACTGTGGCGGCGGCTGGCCTATGTGGCGATCACCCGCGCCGAGGACCAGCTGGTCTGGGTGACACGCTACAGGATGGCGCGCCCGGCGCAGCCGCTGGGCGGCCGCGAGTGAGCGGACCGGACCGCGGTCCGGACTGTCGCGCCCGCCCCGCGACGGCGAGGCTCGGGCACGGGCGACGGCGGCTCTTCGCGCTACAATCGCGCTAATGATCTGGCCGGGCTGGGCTTTTTTGCGGCTTGTACCCGGCGGCGATTGACCTATAACATCCCCACGTCGCCACGGGGCCCGCCCCGGAAAGGGCGGGACAGCCCCGGCGGCTGAACCAGAACAGTACGGGAGGAAGCTGTGTCATGAGCTATCTCGGGAAACTCACCACTGGCGTCGCGCTCGGGGCAAGCCTGATCGCGTTGCCGCTGGCGGCGTCCGCGCAGAACACGATCACGCTCGGCGCCGCGATCTCGCTCACGGGCAAGTACTCGACCAACGGTCTGCATGCCCAGCGCGGGTACAACTTCGCGGTCAAGAAGATCAACAACAGTGGCGGCATCAAGGTCGGCGGCAAGACCTACAAGCTGGCGATCAAGTACTATGACGACGAGTCCACGCCGGCGCGCGGCGCCCAGCTCGCCGAGCGGCTGATCTCGCAGGACGGCGTCAAGTTCATGCTTGGACCCTACTCCTCGGGCATGACCAAGGCGATCGCGCCGGTCTCGGAGAAGTATCACATCCCGATGGTCGAGGCCGAAGGCGCCTCGCGCTCGCTGTTCAACAAGGGCTACAAGTACCTGTTCGCGGTGCTCTCGACCTCCGAGAAATATCTGGCCCCCGCCGTCTCGCTTGCAGCCGACGAGGCCAAGAAAGCCGGCAAGGACCCGTCGAGCGTGAAGGTCGCCATGGCCTTCGAGAACGACCCCTTCAGCCAGGACGTGCGCGCCGGCGTCACGCATGACGCCAAGCAGTACGGCATGCAGATCGTCATCGACGACCAGCTGCCGCGCGACCTGTCGGACATGTCGGCGACACTGACCAAGGTGAAGGCGCTGAAGCCCGACCTGTTGATGGTATCGGGCCATTCCAAGGGTGCGGCCACCGCGGTGCGCCAGATCGGCGAGATGGACATCCACGTGCCGATGATCGCGATCACGCACTGCGAGGCGGCCAACGTGACCGGCAAGTTCGGCAAGACCGCCAACGGCATCCTGTGCCCGACGCA
>NZ_JBZSYN010000213.1:0-22672 GCF_058622915.1 Thermohalobaculum sp.
GAGCGTGAAGGTCGCCATGGCCTTCGAGAACGACCCCTTCAGCCAGGACGTGCGCGCCGGCGTCACGCATGACGCCAAGCAGTACGGCATGCAGATCGTCATCGACGACCAACTGCCGCGCGACCTGTCGGACATGTCGGCGACGCTGACCAAGGTGAAGGCGCTCAAGCCCGACCTGCTGATGGTGTCGGGCCATTCCAAGGGCGCGGCCACCGCCGTGCGCCAGATCGGCGAGATGGACATCCACGTGCCCATGATCGCGATCACGCACTGCGAGGCGGCCAACGTGACCGGCAAGTTCGGCAAGACCGCCAACGGCATCCTGTGCCCGACGCAGTGGGCCGAGACGCTGTCCTACAAGGGCCCCATGTTCGGCAGCGCCAGCGACTACAACAAGGCGATCAAGGCGGCCTACAAGATCTACGCCCACTCGGAGGTGCCCTACCAGACAGCGCAGGCCTCGGCGGCCATCGAGGTCTATGCCAACGCCTTCGAGCGTGCCGGTTCGCTGGACCCCACGAAGGTGCGCGACGCACTGGCGTCGACGGACATGATGACCTTCTACGGGCCGATCAAGTTCTCGTCTGACGGCACAAACCTGGGCAAGCCGATGGTGCTGCGGCAGATCCAGCACGGCAAGTACGTGGTCGTCGCGCCGCCGAAGTTTGCCAGCGGCAAGCTCGAGTATCCGCGCCCCTGAGCGAGGCCGGCGTCTGACCGGGACATGAGGGCGGCCCCGAGGCGGGGCCGCCCTTGTCGAACCGGGACCAGCGCGCAGTGCAACCGCCGATGATCCGAACGGGACGGCACGCCCATGCTTGAAAATATGAAAATCCTGGTGATGGCGCCGGTCTTCAACCTGTCGCTGATCATCGACGGGCTGCTGATCGGGGCGATCTTCGCGCTGACCGCCTATGGCCTCGCCCTGGTGTGGGGGGTGATGAACGTCAAGAACCTCGCCCAGGGCGTGTTCGTGATGGTCGGCGGCTATGTCTGCTGGTGGCTGTGGAAGCAGGGCGTGCACCCGGTGATCGGCCTCGTCGCCGCGGCGGCGGTGCTGTGGGGGATCGGCTGGGTGGTGTTCAAGACGGCGATCCGTCTGGTGCTGGATCGCGACCTGTTCACCTCGCTCCTGGCCACCTTCGGCGTCGCCATCGTGGTCGAGCAGTTGCTCAACATCCTGTTCGGCTCGGACACCCAGACCATCAACCTGGGCTACCAGTCGCTGTCGATGGCCGGCGGCGACGTGACCGTGCCGATTCAGAAGCTCGCGGCCTTCGTGCTGGCCTGCGTGCTGTCCGTGGCCGTGGTCGTGTTCATGAAGCGCAGCCGCATGGGCCAGGCGATCCGGGCGACGGCGCAGAACCCGCGCGCGGCGCGGGTGATGGGGATCGACACCGAGAAGATCTACCTGTTCACCTTCTGCCTGAACGCGGCGATCTGCGGCGCGGCCGGGGCGCTGATCGCGATGATCTGGGTGATCCAGCCGTTCTATGGCATCGCCTACTCGATCCGCGCCTTCGTCATCGTCACGGCGGCCGGGCTGGGCAACCTGCCGGGCGTGATCGCCGCCGGCTTCGCCATGGGCGTGCTCGAGCAATATGGCGGCTTCATCCTCGGCGCCGCCTACCAGCAGGCGATCGTGGTGGGGCTTTTGCTGGCCGTCCTGATCGTGCGCATGATCCAGCTGTCGACCCAGCGCCAGGTGGTGGAGTGAGGGACGCGCGATGAAGAAGACCCTGCTCTATGTGGTCATCCTCGCGCTCGGACTGGCCGCCCCGTTCCTGATCCCGGACTACACCACCCAGGTGTCGTATCTGTGGGTGATGATCCTGCTGTCGCTGACCTGGGACATGCAGGGCGGGCAGATGGGCTATAACTCGCTCGGCAACATCTTCTTCTTCGGCTTCGGCATGTATGTCTCGGCGGTGGTGCAGATCGGCATCTGGTATCCGGTCGGCCAGTACACCTATGCCGCGGGGATCAACACCTTCACCTTCTCGGCGCACCAGTACTTCATCGGGCTCGCCTGCGGCGTGGTCGCCGGCGGCATCGCCGCGTCGCTCTCGGCCTTCCCGCTGGGCTGGGTGCTGTTCGGGCTGCGCGGCCCCTATTTCGCCATCGGCACGCTGGGCGTCGCCGTGGCGGCGGGCGAGCTGGCCGGCACCTGGCAGTGGATCGGCGGCGGCTCGGGCATCTCGATGCCGCCCTTCCCCAGCGCCGATCCCAACCTCGCCAAGCAGACTTTCTATTACATGAACTTCGGCCTCGCGATCGCCACCTTCGCGACGCTGGCCTGGCTCTATTCGACCCGCTTCGGGCTCGCGATCAATGCGATCCGCGACGACGAGCAGAAGGCCGAGGGCATGGGCATCCACACCACGCGCTACAAGTGCGTCAACTGGGCCATTGCCGCCTTCTTCGTCGGCATCTCGGGGGCGATCTTCGGCAATGTGGTGGGCTTCATCGAACCGCTGGAGGTCGCCTTCCAGACCGTCAATTTCGGCATTTTCATGGTGGTCATGGCGCTGCTCGGCGGCAAGGGCACGCTGTGGGGACCGGTGGTGGGGGCGGTCATCTTCCACGCCTTCAAGGAGGTGACCTGGACCTATCTCCTGGGCTGGCAGTGGGTGGCGCTCGGCGCCATGATCGTGGTGATCGTCGTCTATTTCCAGGACGGGCTGATGGGCTGGATGATGCGCGTCCGCCCGGAGTGGTTCGGCATCCGGGTCGAGGCCCGCAAGCTGGAGCCGGCGGAATGAGCGCGATCATCGAGGTGGAGGGCGTCACCAAGACCTTCGGCGGCGTCGTCGCCAACCAGGGCATTTCGCTCACGGTCGAGCAGGGCGCCATCACTGGCCTGATGGGCCCGAACGGCTCGGGCAAGACGACGCTGTTCAACTCGATCGTCGGCTATCATCCGATCGACTCGGGCTCGATCCGCTTCGAGGGCCAGGAGATCTCGAAGCTGCGCGTGCCGCAGATCGCGCGGCTGGGGCTTTTGCGCACCTTCCAGCAGACGCGCATCTACGGCAAGATGAACTGCGTCGACAACATGCTGATCTCGATCCCGCACCGCCGGGCGCGCTTTTGGGACATGTTCGGCCGGCACAGCGCCGAGGACATCGAGAAGGCCGAGCACCTGTTGCAGTTCGTCGGCCTGTTCGAGAAGCGCTATCTGATGGGCGGGGAGCTGAGCTTCGGGCAGCAGAAGCTGTTGGAGTTCGCCATGGCGCTGATGAACGACCCGACGGTGCTGATGCTCGACGAGCCGACCGCCGGCATCAACCCCACCCTGATCAACGGGCTGATCGACCGGCTGCGCCGGGCCAACGAGCAGTTCGGCATCACGCTTTTCGTCATCGAGCACAACATGCGGGTGATCATGAACCTGGCCGAGCGCATCTACTGCCTGGCGCATGGCGAGCTGCTGGCGGAAGGCCCTCCCGACGAGATCCGCAACGACAAGCGCGTCATCGATGCCTATCTGGGGGCGCACTGATGGCTGAGGAGGAGGTCCGCCGGTCCACCGGCTATCACGAGGGCGGCGTCGACTCGGTGATCTCGGTCGACGAGGTGGCGCGCGAGGCCGCGCGGATCGCCGCCGAGGCGCCGCCGCCCGAGGCACTGGACCGGCTGGCCAACGACGAGCCCTTCCTGACCATCGACGGGCTGCGCGCCGGATACGGCCGCATGGAGATCCTGCACGATTTCTACCTGCGTGTCGGGCGCGGCCAGTCCCTTTGCCTGATCGGGCCGAACGGGGCGGGCAAGTCCACCGTGCTGCACTCGATCTTCGGCTTCACCAACATCTACAGCGGCACCGTGGCGGTGGCGGGCGAGGATGTGACGCGGCTCAAGCCGTTCCAGAAGCTGAGCCAGGCCGGCGTCGCCTACATCCTGCAGGACAACTCGGTCTTCCCCGGCATGACGGTGGAGGAGAACCTGTGGATGGGCGGCTTCCTGATGCCGGACACCGACAAGGCCAAGGAGGCGGCCGAGCGCGTGTTTCAGAAATACGAGCGCCTCGCCCAGCGCCGCCGCCAGCCGGCGCGCGTGCTCTCGGGCGGCGAGCGGCGGCTGCTCGAGATCAGCCGCGCCCTGGTCATGGGCCCCGACGTGCTGCTGGTGGACGAGCCCTCGATCGGCCTCGAGCCGCGCTATATCGACATGGTGTTCGAGATCCTGGCGGATCTGCAGACCGCCGAGGGCAAGACCATCATCATGGTCGAGCAGAACGCCAAGAAAGGCCTGGAATTCGCCGATATCGGCTATGTCCTGGTGGACGGCATGCTGGCCAAGGCGGCGTCGGGCGACGAGCTTCTGGCCGATGAGGACGTCGGCCGGCTGTTCCTCGGCGGCTGAGGCTCGGCTGGCGCGACCTGTTGGGAGGCCGCCGTGATGTGGCGCCTGCCCTGCCCCGGCTCTCGGCTCGAGTTGAGCGGGCGAGCAACATGCCCCCGCACGGCCGTTTGCCCTAGGGCCGCCGATGCGCCGGACGCCCGCGCCCCCGCCGCGGCATCAGCCAGCCTGGTTCGCGCAGACAACCTCGAGCATATGCTCGATTTCGCCGAACACACCGGGCGCCTCGCGCTCGAGCCGCACCAGATCACCCTGCTCGGCCGCGGCATCGAGCTTCTTGGCCCCCTGCTGCACCCGGACGGCACCGATCGCTCCGGCCACCGAGACGAGGATATGTGCGGCCGAGCGGATCTCCTCGACATCGCGCGCCTCCAGCGCCTGAGACAGACGGGACTGCGCGAGCCGGACATCCGCGTCCACCTTCTCCAGCAGCTCGGCCATCGCGCTTGGACCGATGGCCTGGGCAAGGGCGTCGTAGATCGACCTGTCGATCACGGGGCGCGCGGCCTCCGCGGCGCCGTCGCCGGGCGCATCGGAAACGGCGGCCCGGCCCGACATGAAGCGCGTGATGTCGGCGCCGAGCTGTTCGATCGAGAGGATCGGCTTGGCGATCACGCCGTCCGCGCCGGCGGCGTCGATCGCAGCTCGGTGCTCGCGCATGACATAGGCTGTCAGGGCGATCATCGGCAGCTGGGCGCGCGGTCCCGACCAGGCGCGTATCCGGCGGATCACCTCGACCCCGTCGACGCGCGGCATCTCGATGTCGACCAGCATCACATCAAACTCGCGCTCCGCAGCGATCTCGAACGCCTCGGCCCCGTCGCGGGCGAGCGTGACCGTTGCGCCAAGGCTTTCGAGCATCTGCATGGCGACGAGCTGGTTGGTCGGATTGTCCTCGGCCAGAAGCACCCGCACCCCGGAAAGCCTCATTCCGACTCCTCCCCCCGATGCCGCGATCGCGGTGGCGTTTTGCGCCCTGCCCCGGCGGGCCGGGACGAACGGCCGGCAACCCGGCCGACGCCCGGCCGGACTGCGCCTGGCAGGTACCCGCTCACAAGGCCTCGCGCGCGGCGCGCCGGCCAGCGGCCAGCACCGACCTCAGTGCCGCAGCGGTGACCGGCTGGGCGCAGATGTCGTCGAAAAGAGCCGACGAGGCCGGCTCGCCGATCGCGATCAGCCGCGCCGACGGGTTGTCCGAGCGCAGGCGCGCAGCCCGCACGGTCTCGTCGGGAAAACCGGCCTCCATCAGGACTGCGGTGACGCTGCTCTCGGTCGCGCCCGGCTCCCAGATCTCACAGCCGAACTGGCGCAGGAGGGCGTTGAGGACCGCCTGCACCGTCACGGACTCGGCGACGACCCGGACGCACTGCGTCGGCGCATCGACGACCTGAAGCGGCATCGAGGCCGAGAGCCTCGCCCTGCCGGACTCTTCGCGCGCCAGATCGAGCGACCCGCCCATCAGCGTGATCAGGCCGCGCGCGATCATCGGGCCCAGCGCATCGGACGCGAAGTTTCCGTGTTCGTCATAGCCGCGCCCGAACATGGCCTCCGGTTGCCATACCGGCTGTTCTGCGCCCGGCACGGACGCCGTGATGTCGAATTGGACGCCCTCATCGGACGCGGTCACGCGGAGGCCGACGTCCTTCGATCCGACGGCCTCGACGAAGAAGGTCACGAAATGCCCCAGCGCCTGGCGCAGACGGGGCAGGTCGCCGACCACCCAGCGCGGCGCATCCGGGGAGATCTCGATTGCGAAGGCAACGCCTTCGCGCCGTACGATGGGTCCGAAGGTTTCCTCGAGCCCGTGCACCAGCGCCTGCAACCGGAACATCTCGCGCGCGACCACCAGCCGCTCGCTCTGCAGATCGGAGAAATCCAGAATGTCGCCGAGCAGCGCGCTCATGTGCCTGCCGGAGCGCTCCGCCTGCTCGACCAGGCGGTGCTGGCGTTCGTTCAGGGCGGTCTGCCTGACCAGCGCGAGAATGCCGAGCACGCCGTTCATCGGCGTGCGCAGCTCGTGGCTCATCATGGTGAGGAAGCGTGACTTCGCCTGGCTTGCGGCCTCGGCCCTGGCGGCGAGCTCCGCGCTTTCCTCGGCCATCCGGCGATAGCGCCGCGTCTCGATCAGCATAATGCCGATGAACAGGAGGGCGAGCACCAGCGCGGACAGGCTGACGCCCCAGGTCAGCGCGGCGCTGGCGCGGACGTGGTGGCGCACCCGGGCGAGGCGCGCCTCCTCGGCGTGGAGCACCTTGAGCGACAGCTGCCGCAGGTCCTCGCCCGCCGCGGTGAAATCCGCCATCATGTTCCGGATCGCGTCCCTGTCCGGCGGACGGGAGAGGCCGGTTACGGTTGCCTCGTACTTGCCGAGCAGACCGCGCAGCTCGCGGACCACCTTGCGGTCGGGGTCGTAGCGCGCAAGCCGGCGCCCGACCTCGCCCTGCTGGAACAGCGCGATCCGGCTCCACAGAATGTCGAAGCGCCGGTTCACGTCATCGGCGGTGACGGTGGTGTCGCCTGCGGCGAACCGGCCGGCGGCGGCGACGAAACGCGCCAGCTCGGCCTCGCTTTGCGAGGCATCCCAGAAGATGCTCTCCTGGCTCGACTGGCGCAGACCCTCGAGGTCGCGCTGCTGGGCGAGGAATCCCAGCGCCGCCAGCACGATCAGGCCGAGGAGCGCGGCGCCGGTAAGGCCGCGGGTGATCCGGAAGGATACCCTCACTTGAGCTCCAGCGTCGTGAGCTGCCAGATCAGTCTCTGATTGTAGATCGGGTCCCGGAGCTCAGCGTGGTCGTCGAGCGGATACATGATCCACAGCGGGCCCTTGTCGCGCAGGGTCAGCCGCTTGCCGTTCATTTTCATGGCAAGGATGACGTCGTACTTGAACAGGTCCTCGAGCGGGAAATCGACCGAGTAATCGTTGGCGGCAATGGCGTGCACGGTCGTCGCCGGCCCGACCCCGACGCGGGCGACCACGTCGCGCGCGAGCGGCCCGACGAACGTGACGACGCCGTCGGTGAACTCGGTATGCGTGCGGATCGTCACCTGCGGCATGGCGCGCAGCTCGGCCGCGGTCAGCCGCGCTTCGGGATGGGACGGCTCGACAAGGTTCCGCACCACGAGGAGCGGCGCACCGGCGAAGGTCGGGAAGGTCGTGCCGAGGACGGTTGCAGCGGTGACAAGAGCCGGAGCCAAGAGCCGACGAAGCCGCTTGAACATACGCAATCCCCCTCGCATCGCCGGCACAAAAGCCGAACCGGGCCCCCCTCCCCGCCGACCCTCGGATCGCGCCGGCGCAGACGATGGTGGGCGACGCCCCACGTCGGACACCGCCCTCGAAAATCTTCCTACACATCAAAAAGTTTTCATTTTGCAAATGCAAGGGCCCCCGGCCGGGGATTTCTGCCCGGCGTCGGACGCGAGCCGGGCACGCGCGTGACCGGTACCCGGCGTCACGGGCGTGTCCGGGGAGGGGCCCGAGAGGCGGATCGGCCGGCGCGGGGATAGCCGACGTCGGTGAGCGCCACGGTGATTTCCTCGAGGATCGCCGGGTCGTCGATCGTGGCCGGCGTCTTGTAGGACTCACCGTCGGCGATCTTGGCCATGGTGCCGCGCAGGATCTTGCCCGAGCGGGTCTTGGGCAGGCGCTGCACCACGACCGCCTGCTTGAAGGCGGCGACCGGGCCGATCACGTCGCGCACGCGCTGGACGCACTCGCGCACGATTTCCTCATGCGGGCGATTGCACCCGGCATTGAGGCACAGGAAGCCGACCGGCACCTGCCCCTTGAGCGCGTCGCCGACCCCGATCACGGCACATTCGGCAACGTCGCCGTGCCCGGCCAGCACCTCCTCCATGGCACCCGTCGACAGGCGGTGACCCGCGACGTTGATGACGTCGTCGGTGCGCGCCATGATGTAGATGTAGCCGTCCTCGTCGATCAGCCCGGCGTCGGAGGTGTCGTAGTAGCCGGGGAACTTCGTGAGGTAGCTCTTCTTGTAGCGCTCGTCCGCGCCCCACAGCGTGGTGAGCGTGCCGGGCGGCAGCGGCAGCTTCACGGCGATGGCGCCGAGCTCGCCGCGCTCGACCGGCGAGCCGTCGTCCTCGCGCAGGATCCGGATATCGTAGCCCGGCATCGCCACCGTCGGCGAGCCGAGCTTCACGGGCAGCGTCTCGATCCCGACCGGGTTGCCGGCGATGGCCCAGCCGGTCTCGGTCTGCCACCAGTGGTCGATCACCGGCACGCCGAGCTTTTCCTGCGCCCATTCGATGGTGGGCGGATCGGCGCGCTCGCCGGCGAGGAACAGCGTGCGGAACCCCGAGAGGTCGTACCGGCCGACGAATTCGCCTTTCGGGTCCTCGCGCTTGATGGCGCGGAAGGCGGTCGGCGCGGTGAACAGCGCCCGCACCTTGTGCTCGGAGATGATGCGCCAGAAGGTGCCTGCATCGGGCGTTCCCACGGGCTTGCCCTCGAACAGCACGGTGGTCGCGCCATGCAGCAGCGGCGCGTAGACGATGTAGGAGTGCCCCACCACCCAGCCGACATCCGAGGCCGCCCAGTAAACCTCGCCCGGCTCGACGCCGTAGAGGTTCTTCATGCTCCAGATCAGCGCCACCATGTGCCCGGCATTGGGGCGCACCACGCCCTTGGGCTGGCCGGTGGTGCCCGAGGTGTAGAGGATATAGAGCGGGTCCATGCCGCCCACCGGCACGCAGTCGGCGGGCGCGGCACCGGCCTGGAAGGCGCCCCACTCGAAATCCCGGCCCTCGATCATCGTCGCCTCGGCCTGGGGGCGCTGGAGGATGACGCAGAAGTCGGGTTTGTGCCGCGCCTGCTCGATCGCGGCGTCGACCAGGGGCTTGTACTTGACGACACGGCCGGGCTCGATGCCGCAGGAGCCGGCGATCAGCGCCCTGGGCCGGGCGTCGTCGATACGCACGGCCAGCTCGTGTGCCGCAAAGCCGCCGAAGACCACCGAGTGCACCGCGCCGATGCGGGCGCAGGCCAGCATGGCGATCAACGCCTCGGGCACCATCGGCATGTAAATGATGACCCGGTCGCCCTTGGCGACCCCGCGCCGCGCCAGCGCCCCGGCCAGCCGCGCCACGCGCTGCTGCAGCTCGGCATAGGTGATGGTCTGCTTCGTGCCGGTGACGGGGCTGTCGTAGATCACCGCCGGCTGGTCGGCGCGCCCGCCTTCGGCATGACGATCGACCGCGTTCCAGCAGGTGTTGCACACGGCATCCGCAAACCAGCCGTAGAAGGGCGGATTGCTGTCGTCGAGAGCGCGTGTCGGCTTCTCGATCCAGTCCACCGTCTGGGCCGCCTGCAGCCAGAAACCCTCCGGGTCGGCCCGCCAGGCCTCGTAGACGTCTGAGTAGCCCATCTTGTCCTCCGCGATCTCAGTTGCAGTCCGGATCGGCGGCCCGTTTCCCCATTCAGGCGTAGTACTGCACCGGCGTGCCGGCCAGTGCCGCGATGTTCAGCAGGCCCCGGGCGGTGACCGAGGGGCTGACGATATGCGCCTTGTTGCCCATGCCCATCAGGATCGGCCCGACCTCGAGGCCGTTGGCCAGCTGCTTGAGGATGTTGCGCGAGCCCGACGCGGCATCGACATTGGCGAAGATCAGGCAGTTCGCCGCGCCGTTCAGCCGCGAATTCGGGAACACGCGCTCGCGCAGGTCCACGTCGAGCGCGTGGTCGGCATGCATCTCGCCCTCGTACTCGAAGTCGGCCCCGCGCTCATCGAGGATCTCGAGCGCCCGGCGCACCTTGCGCGCGGACTCGGACTCGAGGCTGCCGAACACCGAGTGGCTGAGCAGCGCGATCTTCGGCGCGATGCCGAAGCGGTGGATGTGGCGCGCGGCGCCGATCGCGGTATTGGCGATCTGCTCGGCGCTGGGGTCGTGGTTGACCTGGGTATCGCCGATGAAGATCACGCCCTGGTCGAGGATCAGCGGCGAGAGCGCCCCGATCGGGCACAGCCGGCCGCCCGCCCCGTCGGGCAGCCCGGCGATCATCTGCTCGACGTATTTGAGATGCCACAGGTACTGGCCGAAGGTGCCGCAGATCAGGCTGTCCGCCTCGCCGCGATAGACCATGGTGGCGGCGATGGCGGTGTTGTTGGTGCGCATGATCGTGCGCGCGAGGTCCGGGGTCACGCCCCTGCGCTCGAGCCGCTGGTGGTAGGTCTGCCAGTACTCGCGGTAGCGCGGGTCGTCCTGGGGGTTGCACAGCTCGAAGTGCTTGTCGGGGGCGATGTTGAGCCCGTGGCGCTCGATGCGTTGGGAGATGACCTCGGGCCGCCCGATCAGGATCGGCCGGTCGATGCCCTCCTGCAGCATGGATTGCACCGCGCGCAGCACCCGCTCGTCCTCGCCCTCGGCGAAGACGATGCGCCGCTCGGTGGTACGCGCGGCCTCGAAGACCGGCTTCATCAGCATCGCCGAGCGGAACACCGAACCGTCGAGCCGGGCCCGGTAGGCGTCGAGGTTGTCGATCGGCCGGCGCGCCACGCCGGTCTCCATCGCCACGCGGGCGACATGGGTGGCGACCTGGCCGAGCAGGCGCGGGTCGAAGGGCTTGGGGATCAGGTAGTCGCGCCCGAACACCATGCGCTCGCCCCGGTAGACCGCGGCGGCCTCGGCCGAGGAGGTCTTGCGCGCCAGCTCGGCCAGGGCGTTGGCGCAGGCGATCTTCATCTCCTCGCTGATCTGCGTGGCGCCGACATCCAGTGCACCGCGGAACAGGAAGGGAAAGCAAAGCACGTTGTTGACCTGATTGGGGTAATCCGAGCGGCCGGTCGCCACGATAGCGTCGGGGCGCACCGCGGTCGCCTCGTCGGGCCAGATCTCGGGGGTCGGGTTGGCGAGTGCGAAGATGATCGGATCCTGCGCCATCTTCGCCACCATCTCGGCGCTCAGCACGCCGCCGGCCGAGAGGCCGAGGAACATGTCGGCGCCCTCGATCAGGTCGATCATCGGGCCCTCGTCGGTGGGGCGCGCGTAGCGCCCCTTGGTGGGGTCGACGCCGGCCCGGCCCTGGTAGACCAGACCGTCCTTGTCGAACAGCCAGACGTTCTCGCGCCTCAGCCCCATGTCCTCGAGCAGCTTGAGGCAGGCGATCCCGGCCGCGCCGCCGCCCGAGGAGACGATCGTCACCTCCTCGATCTTCTTCTGCGCCAGCAGCAGCGCGTTGACCGTCGCCGCCCCGACCACGATGGCTGTGCCGTGCTGGTCGTCGTGGAAGACGGGGATGCCCATGCGCTCCTTGCAGATGCGCTCGACCTCGAAGCATTCCGGGCTCTTGATGTCCTCGAGGTTCACGGCGCCGAAGGTGGGCTCGAGCGCGATGACGATCTCGGCCAGCTTCTTGGCATCGGTCTCGGCCACCTCGATGTCGAAGCCGTCGATGTTGGCGAACTTCTTGAACAGGGCGACCTTGCCCTCCATCACGGGCTTGGAGGCGTGGGCGCCGATGTTGCCAAGGCCCAGCACCGCGGTGCCGTTCGAGATCACCGCGACGCGGTTCGACTTGCCGGTATAGCGATAGGCGTCGTCGGCGTTTTTGGCGATGCGCAGGCAGGCCTCGGCGACGCCGGGGCTGTAGGCGAGGCTGAGGTCGCGCTGGGTGGCCATCGGCTTGGTCACGCGGATGGCGAGCTTCCCGGGCTGCGGCAGCTCGTGGTAGCGCAGCGAAGCCTCCTTGAGCGCATCGTCCTTCTGCTGCGTCATGGTCGTGGATTTTCCATGTTCGTCCCCTGCCCCGCGAGCATATTCGTTTTCTCCGCCGGCTGGCTACGGGAGATTGCCTCAGCCTCCGCCGCCGTCCCGCCACGGCGCGAGCAACGCGGCCACGGCGGCGTGGGAGGGCGTGTCGACGCCCCGCTCGCGCCCAAGGCGCACCACCGCCCCCGAGAGCCAGTCGATCTCGAGCCGCTTGCCGTTCGCGAGGTCGTGCGCCAGCGAGGCGCGCATTTTCGCGGGCATCTGCTGCGCCACCTCTTCCGCCCGCTCGCCGACGTCACGGGACAGCGCAACACCGCAAACCCGGGCCACCGCCGCGGCCTCGTCGGCGAGGCGGCGCAACAGCGCCCACAGCTCGGGTGTGGCGCGCACCGTGCCCAGGTCGACCCGCGCCCCCGCGGTGACGGCGCTGAGCGCGGTGAGAAAGACGAACTTCTGCCACAGGTCGACGCGCACGTCCCGACGCTCGGGCGCGTTGATGCCGGCGGCGCGGAACTCGGTCAGCGTCCGGGCGATGCGCGGGTCGGCCTGACCGCCGTCCAGCCCGCCGATCAGGAAGTCGGCATTCGGCGTGGCCTTGCGGATCACGCCCGGCGCCTCGATGAACGCCGAAATGCGGGCCACGCCAATGCCGGTGCGGCTGGGGCCGTAGGCCTCGGCCAGCATCTCGTGCGCCTCGACGCCGTTCAGGAAGGGCAGCGTCAGGGTCTTCGGCCCGATCGCGGGCCGCGCCGCCTCGATGGCCGCCGCCATGTCCTGGCCCTTCACGGTGAACAGGGCGATATCGGCCGTGCCGAGCTCGGCGGCATCCTCCGAGGCGCCCGCGGGGCTGGCGGCGGTCTCGCCGTCGGTGTCGCGCAAGGTCAGCCCGCGTTCGCGGATCGCCGCGAGATGGGCGCCGCGCGCGAGCACCGCCACCTCCTGCCCGCCGGCCGCGAGCTTGACGCCGAGATAGCCGCCGACGCCCCCGGCACCGATGATCGCGTATCGCATGGGCCTACTCCGCCGCCTGTGGTGCCCGCGCGCGGCGGATCAGCTTCATGATACTCTTCGCCGCCTCGGGAATGTTGGTGCCCGGCCCGAAGATCCCCTTCACGCCGTTCTCGTGCAGGAAATCGTAGTCCTGCTGCGGGATCACGCCGCCGCAGATCACGATGATGTCGTCGGCGCCCTCGGCCTTCAGCGCTGCGACCAGCTCCGGCACCAGCGTCTTGTGCGCCGCGGCCTGGCTGGAGACGCCGATCACGTGCACGTCGTTGTCCATCGCGTCGCGCGCGGCCTCCTGCGGGGTCTGGAACAGCGGCCCGACATCGACGTCGAAGCCGATGTCGGCGAAGGCGGTGGCGATGACCTTGGCGCCGCGGTCGTGGCCGTCCTGGCCGAGCTTGACCACCAGCATGCGCGGGCGGCGGCCCTCGGCGCGGGCGAACTCGTCGACCTCGCGGCGGATGGCGGCGAACGCCTCGTCGCCCTCGTAGGCCGCACCGTAGACGCCGGCGAGCGTGCGCACGTCGGCCCGGTGGCGGCCGAAGACGCGCTCCATGGCGTCCGATATCTCGCCCACGGTGGCGCGGGCGCGTGCCGCCTCGACCGCGGCGGCAAGCAGGTTGCCACCCTCGCGCGCCGTCTTCTCGAGCCCGGCCAGCGCCGCGTCGCAGGCGGCCGCGTCGCGGCTTTCGCGCACCTTCTTCAGACGCTCGGTCTGGGTGCGCAGCACCTTGACGTTGTCGATGTCGAGGATGTCGACGTGATCCGGCTCCCGGGGCCGGTACTTGTTGACCCCGACGATCACCTCCTCGCCGCGGTCGATCGCGGCCTGGCGACGGGCCGCCGACTCTTCGATGCGCAGCTTCGGCATGCCGGCGGCGACCGCTCGGGTCATGCCGCCCAGCCCGTCCACCTCCTCGATCAGCTTCCACGCCTCGGCGGCCAGCCGGTCGGTCAGCGCCTCGACGTAGTAGGAGCCGCCCAGCGGGTCGACGACATTGGTGATCCCGGTCTCGTGGCTGAGGATGAGCTGGGTGTTGCGCGCGATGCGGGCGGAGAATTCGGTCGGCAGCGCCAGCGCCTCGTCGAAGGCGTTGGTGTGCAGCGATTGCGTGCCGCCCAGAACGGCGGCCAGCGCCTCGTAGGCGGTGCGCACCACGTTGTTGTAGGGGTCCTGCTCGGCGAGGCTGACGCCCGAGGTCTGGCAGTGCGTGCGCAGCATCAGGCTGCGCGGATCCTTCGCCCCGAACCCCTCCATGATGCGCGCCCAAAGCAGCCGCGCGGCGCGCAGCTTCGCCACCTCCATGAAGAAGTTCATGCCGATGCAGAAGAAGAACGACAGCCGCGGCGCGAAGCTGTCCACGTCGAGCCCGCGCCCGATCGCCGCCTTCACGTATTCCTTGCCGTCGGCCAACGTGAAGGCGAGCTCCTGCACCAGCGTCGCGCCGGCCTCCTGCATATGGTAGCCCGAGATCGAGATCGAGTTAAACCGCGGCATGTTTTTCGACGTGTATTCAATGATGTCCGCGACGATCCTCATGCTTGGCTCGGGTGGGTAGATATAGGTGTTGCGGACCATGAACTCCTTGAGGATGTCGTTCTGGATGGTGCCCGAGAGCTGTTCGGGCTTCACGCCCTGCTCCTCGCCGGCGACGATGAAGTTGGCCATCACCGGGATCACGGCCCCGTTCATGGTCATGGAGACCGACATGCGCTCGAGCGGGATGCCGTCGAACAGGATCTTCATGTCCTCGACCGAGTCGATCGCCACGCCCGCCTTGCCCACGTCGCCCGCCACGCGCGGGTGGTCGCTGTCGTAGCCGCGGTGGGTGGCGAGATCGAAGGCGACCGACACGCCCGTCTGCCCGCCCTCGAGCGCCTTGCGGTAGAAGACGTTGGAGTCCTCGGCGGTGGAGAACCCGGCATACTGCCTGAGCGTCCAAGGGCGCCCGGCATACATGGTGGCGCGCGGCCCGCGCACGAAGGGCGGCTCGCCCGGCACCGAGTCGAGATGCGTCAGCCCGGCGAGGTCCTCGTCGGTGTAGAGCGCGCGCACGTCGATCCCCTCGGGCGTATGCCACACCAGGTCGTCGGGCGTGCGCCGCTTCAGCTCGCCCGCCGCCAGCTTCTTCCAGCGCTCGTGCTTTCCGGTCGGCCTGTCAGCCATCGCGACCTCCATTCCATGCGTTCGCGCGTCAGGCGAACGAGAAGCCCTTGCGCCTGAGGAAGGCGCCGAAATCGGTGCGCTGCGGCACGGCGTATTGCCGCCGCTTGTCCTCGCGCCAGCCATAGACCTCCGCGGTGCCGAGCCGCTCGGGCGCGCGCTGATGGCGGTACGGCGCATCGGCGATGCGGCGCGCATCGTAGGCCGGCGCCAGCCGCGCGAAGGCGTTCGCGTCGTAGCGGTCCTCGTGCACGGTGATCCCGAGGTCGAGCCGCGGCGAGATCGCCGCCGCGCGGGCCGCATATCCGATACATAGGCCCGCGACCGGGAAGACGCGATCCGGCAGACCCAGCAAATCGCTCACCCGCTCGGCGCGGTTGCGGATCACGCTGATCGGGCAACTGCCGAGACCGGCGAGGGTGGCCGCCGCGACCAGCCCCTCCAGCACGACCGCCGCATCCACGGCGGCATTGAACAGCGCATCGAGGTGATCGTTGGCAAACGCCTCGTCCTCGAACAGCGCCTTGAGCCGGGCGCCGTTGCCGCAGATCACCAGGAAGACCGGCGCCCGGGCGATCCAGTCGGCGCCGGGGAGGCCCTCGGTCAGCTGGGCGCGCAAGCCCGGATCGCGCACCCAGACAATGTCGGCCTGCTGCAGGTCGCTCTTGCTCGGCGCCGAGAGGCCGGCGCAGATCACGAGCCGCACCAGCCCCTCCTCCACCGGCCGGTCGGCATAGTCGCGGCAGGCGCGGCGGTCGAGGAGCCGCGCGAGCCCGGCCCGGCCGGCCTCGCCCACGGCCTCGGCCGAGACGCCGGGGTCGGCGCCGAAGCGGGCGCGGACGGGCGCGCGGATGGGATCTGCCGTCATGCGCTCACTCGAACTCCATGATGATCTCGTCCACCGAGAGCGAGGCCCCCGGCGCGGCGTTGATCTTCTTCACCGTCGCCTGCCGCTCGGCGCGCAGCACGTTCTCCATCTTCATCGCCTCGACGACCGCCAGCGGCTGGCCTTCCTGCACCTCCTCGCCCTCGGCGACCTTGATCGAGACCACGACGCCCGGCATCGGGCACAGCAGCATGCGCGAGGTGTCCGCCGCCTGCTTCTCGGGCATGCGCCGGGCCAGCTCGGCGGTGCGCGGCGTGCGGACCGTCACGTCGAGGTCGGCGCCACGGTAACGGATACGAAAGCCCTCGATGCGGCGCTCGACCTTGAGGGTCAGGGCCTCACCTTCGACCTCGGCCCGCGCCAGCGTGGCGCCGGGCTGCCACTCGAGGCTGAGGGCGACGCGCCTGCCGTCCAGCGAGACCGCCACCTCCTCTCCCGTCTCGACGCGGGCGGCCAGCTCGAGGCCGCCGAGGCTGACGACCCAGTCGCAGCCCACCCGTCGCTCGTGGTTCGCCATGGTGCCGGAGATGTGCGCGGCACGCCGCTCGAGCATCAGCTTCATGGCGACGGCGGCGACCGCGATGCGGCGCAGCGTCTGCTCGGGCAGCGTGACGCCCGTGAAGCCTTCAGGAAACTCGTCGGCGATGAAGCCGGTGGTCAGGTCGCCGGCGACGAAGCGCGGGTGGTCGATCACCGCGGCGAGGAAGGGCAGGTTGTGGCCGATGCCCTCGACCTCGAAGGCATCTAGGGCGCCGCGCATGGTCTCGAGCGCCGCCGCCCGGTCGCGACCCCAGCTGCACAGCTTGGCGATCATCGGGTCGTAGAACATCGAGATCTCGCCGCCCTCGAAGACGCCGGTGTCGTTGCGCACGGCCTGCGCCTTCTCGGCGCGCTCCTCGGGCGGGCGGTAGCGCGTGAGGCGCCCGATCGAGGGCAGGAACTTGCGGTAGGGATCCTCGGCGTAGAGGCGGCACTCGAGCGCCCAGCCGTCGAGCCGCACATCCTGCTGCGTCAGCGCCAGCTCCTCGCCGGCGGCGACGCGAATCATCTGCTCCACCAGGTCTATGCCGGTGACGAGCTCGGTCACCGGGTGCTCGACCTGGAGCCGCGTGTTCATCTCCAGGAAATAGAAGTTGCGCTCGGCATCGACGACGAACTCGACCGTGCCGGCCGAGAAATAGCCCACCGCCTGGGCCAGCGCCACCGCCTGCGCGCCCATGGCGGCCCGCGTCTCGGCATCGAGGAAGGGCGAGGGCGCCTCCTCGATCACCTTCTGGTTCCGCCGCTGGATCGAGCATTCGCGCTCGCCCAGGTAGATGCAGTTGCCGTGGCGGTCGCCGAGCACCTGGATCTCGATATGGCGCGGCGAGGTGACGAACTTCTCGATGAAGATGCGGTCGTCCCCGAAGGACGAGGCCGCCTCGTTCTTCGAGGACTGAAAGCCCTCGCGCGCCTCCTCGTCGTTCCAGGCGATGCGCATGCCCTTGCCGCCGCCGCCCGCGCTGGCCTTGATCATCACCGGATAGCCGATCTCGCCGGCGATGCGCGCCGCCTCCTCGGCCGTCTCGATCAGGTCCATATGGCCGGGGATGGTCGAGACGCCGGCCTCGGCCGCGAGCTTTTTCGAGGTGATCTTGTCGCCCATCGCCTCGATGGCGCGCACCGGCGGGCCGATGAAGGCGATGCCGGCCTTATCGAGCGCGGCGGCGAATTTCGGGTTCTCCGAGAGGAAGCCATAGCCGGGATGCACCGCCTCGGCCCCGGTCTCGCGAACCGCGTCGAGGATGCGGTCGATCCTGAGATAGGACTGCGCGGCGGGCGGCGGGCCCAGATGCACGGCCTCGTCGGCCATGCGCACGTGCAGCGCATCGCGGTCCGCATCCGAGTGGACCGCGACGGTGGCGATGCCCATCTTGCGCGCGGTCTTGATGACGCGGCAGGCGATCTCTCCACGGTTGGCGATCAGGATCTTCTTGAACACGCCCGTCCCTTCCTACGCCGCGCCGCCCAGGGCCATCCGCCGGATCTGTCGTCCAATCATTCCTCGGGCAGCAGCACCATCACTCGCCAGCCGATGCCCACGAAGCTGAAGGTCACGCCGAAGGAGACGAGCAGGATGACCAGCGCCATCGGCCCGTCCGGCGAGCCGTGCACCAGCGAGCCGAGCCCGCCGATGTCGGCGAAAAGCAGGATCAGCAGGAAAGTCCATCCCGCCACGACGCCCTCGGTCGCGGCGAGCACGACGTATTTCACCAGCCACCAGGGGTCGTCCCGGTTGAGGTTCGAGCGTCTCATGGCCGTTTCTCCCGTTGCGCAGGAATGGTCGCGCAGACGGCTGGCGGATGTCCAGAGGGGCGTGCGTCATGCTCGGTCCCCCTCCGGCCTGCGCCCGATCAGGTCGATTTCGACCAGCGCGCCGACGGCCAGCGCGGTAACGCCCACGGTGGTGCGCGCGGGGCGGCGATCGGGCGGAAAGAAGCCCTGGTAGACCTGGTTGAAAGCCGCGTAATCGCGCGCGAACTCGGTGAGGTAGCAGCGGCACTGGACGACGTGCGAGAGGTCCAGCCCGAGCCCCGCCAGCACCAGCTGCAGGTTCTTCATCACGCGGCGCGTCTGCGCCTCGATGCCTTGTGGCAGCGGGGCGTCCGGCGCGGCGGGGTCGGTTGGCATCTGGCCCGTCAGCAGGACCCAGCCGTCACACTCGACGGCGTGGCTGAACGGCGCCACGGGGCGCGGGCCGCCGGCGATCATGTGGAACAGAGGGCCGGTCATGCCGGCCCCCCGTCATATGCGAAGCAGGCGCGGGACGCGCCGCTACTGGCTGAGGTCGACCTGGCTCTTCTTGGTGACCGCGCCGGCGACCGCACCGGCGGCGGCGCCCACGGCCGCACCGGCCGCAATCGGCGCCCCGAGAACGACTGCGCCAACGGCGCCCGTCCCGGCCCCGATGGCCCCGCCCTCAAGCGCCCGGTGGAGAGGATCGGAACTGCACGCCGCAAGTGAAAGCGCGGCGACGACAAGCACAGCACTGCCCGCGATGCGCATGTTCGTGTCTCCTTACACGCGTTGTTGTTGTCGTGCGCGTTCAAGATAGGCTGACTCGAACTCGATTGACAGCGCCGCGCCAGAAGGAACTGGCACAGCGTCACATTTCGGCATCGGCCGCGGAGTGGTTCACAGCGGGATATTGTCATGCTTCTTCCAGGGGTTCTCGAGGCTCTTGTTCCTCAGCGCGGCGAAGGCGCGGGCCACGCGGCGGCGCGTCGAATGCGGCATGATGACCTCGTCGATGAAGCCTCGCTCGGCCGCGACGAAGGGGTTGGCGAAGCGGGCCTCGTACTCCTTGGTGCGCGCGGCGATCTTGTCGGGATCGCCGAGCTCGGCGCGGTAGAGGATCTCGGTCGCGCCCTTCGCCCCCATCACCGCGATCTCGGCCGTCGGCCAGGCATAGTTGATGTCGCCGCGCAGGTGCTTCGAGGACATGACGTCATAGGCGCCGCCATAGGCCTTGCGCGTGATCACGGTGACCTTCGGCACCGTCGCCTCGCCATAGGCGAACAACAGCTTGGCGCCGTGCTTGATGACGCCGCCGTGTTCCTGCCCGGTGCCGGGCAGGAAGCCGGGCACATCGACGAAGGTCAGGATCGGGATGTCGAAACAGTCGCAAAACCGCACGAAGCGCGCGGCCTTGCGGCTCGAGTCGATGTCGAGGCAGCCCGCCAGCACCATCGGCTGGTTGGCGACCACGCCCACGGTGCGGCCCTCGAGCCGGATGAAGCCGGTGACGATGTTCCTCGCATAGTCCTTCTGGATCTCGAAGAAGTCGCCCTCGTCGGCGGTCTTCAAAATCAGCTCGCGCATGTCGTAGGGCTGGTTGGGGCTCTGCGGCACCAGCGTGTCCAGCGACATCTCCAGCCGGTCGGGCGGGTCGAAGAACGGCCACTCGGGCACCTCTTCGCGGTTCGAAAGCGGCAGAAGGTCCACCAGCCGGCGGACCTCGGCCAGCGCCTCGACATCGTTCTCAAAGGCGCCGTCGGCCACGGACGACTTCGACGAATGCGTGCGCGCCCCGCCCAGCTCCTCGGCCGTGACGACCTCGCCGGTCACGGTCTTCACCACGTCCGGGCCGGTCACGAACATGTAGGAGGTGTCGCGCACCATGAAGATGAAGTCGGTCATGGCCGGGGAATAGACCGCGCCGCCGGCGCAGGGGCCCATCACCACCGAGATCTGCGGGATCACGCCCGAGGCCAGGATGTTGCGCTGGAACACGTCGGCATAGCCCCCGAGCGAGGCCACCCCCTCCTGAATGCGCGCCCCGCCCGAGTCGTTCAGGCCGATCACGGGGGCGCCGACCTTCATGGCCATGTCCATGACCTTGCAGATCTTCTCGGCATGGGCCTCGCTGAGGGAGCCGCCGAAGACGGTGAAGTCCTGGCTGAAGACATAGACCTGCCGGCCGTTCACCGTGCCCCAGCCGGTGACCACGCCGTCGCCGGGCATGCGCGTCGTCTCCATGCCGAAGTCCGAGCAGCGATGCATGACGAACATGTCGAATTCCTCGAAGCTGCCCTCGTCGAGCAGCAGCTCGATGCGCTCGCGCGCGGTCAGCTTGCCCTTGGCGTGCTGCGCTTGGATGCGCTTGCTCCCGCCGCCCAGCCGCGCCTTGTTGCGGCGTGCCTCAAGCTGGTCGAGGATTTCCTTCATCGCATCCCTCCCGGCCCCGGATGGACCCCTGTTTGCAGCGTTTTCGCGCCCGCGGTCTGCAAAGGCCATAGAAAATGCGAAGCATATTTGCAAAACTGCAAAAAGGAGGCGCGCGATGCCGTCACGCAAGGTCTATGCCGGGGCCAGGCTGGCCGAGATCCGCCGCGGTCTGGGCCTGACCCAGACCGCGTTCGCGCGTGCGCTGGGGATCTCGCCCAGCTATCTCAACCAGATGGAGAACAACAATCGCCCGGTCAGCCGCGCCGCGGTGCAGGAGCTGGCCGAGCGGTTCGGGATCGACGTCGCCGTGTTCTCCATGGACGAGAGCGACCGCCTGGTCGCCGACCTGCGCGAGGCGCTGGCCGACCCGGTGTTCCGCGCCACGCCACACAGCCGGGCCGAGCTGCAGATCGTGGCCGGCAACGCGCCGGCCGTGGCGCACGCCTTTCTGGCGCTGCACCGCGCCTACCGGCAGGCGCAGGAGAGGTTGGCGAGCCTCGACGAGGCGTTCGACCGGCCCTCGGGCGGCCTGACTCCGATGCCCTGGGAGGAAGTGCGCGACTTCTTCCACTACTGCGACAACTACATCGACGCCGTGGACCGCGCCGCCGAGCGCTTCGCCCGAACGGCGAAACTCGAGGGGCGCGACAAGCTCGGCGCCGGCATCGCCTGGCTCGTGGAGACCCACGGCGTGCGAACCGCCTTCGCGGGCGAGGCGATCCGCCAATACGACCCGGCTCGCCGGGTTCTGACGCTCGGCGCCGAGGCCGGCCCGGCAACGCTGGCCTTCCAGCTCGCGCACCAGGTGGCGCTGATCGCGCACGAGGGGCTGATCGAGGCGACGCTCGACCTCGCCCGGTTCCGCAGCGCCGAGGCGCGGGCGATCGCCAGGATCGGGCTGGCCAACTACTTCGCCGGGGCGGCCGTTCTGCCCTATGAGGCGTTCCTCTCCGCAGCCCGCGAGCTGCGCCACGACCTCGACGCGCTGGCGGGGCGCTTCGGCACCTCGGTGGAGCAGGTGGCGCATCGGCTCTCCACCCTGCAGCGCCCCGGGGCGAACGGCGTGCCCTTCTTCTTCGCCCGCGTCGACCAGGCGGGCACGATCACCAAGCGCCACTCGGCCACGCGGCTGCAATTCGCCCGCTTCGGCGGCGCCTGCCCGCTGTGGAACGTGCACCAGGCCTTCGAGACGCCGGGACGCATCCTGCGCCAGCTCGCCGAGACGCCGGACGGGGTGCGCTATATCTGCCTCGCGCGCGACGTGATCAAGCCAGGCGCGCACTACCGGGCGCCGTCGCGGCGGTACGCCATCGCGCTCGGCTGCGAGGTGAAATACGCGGGCAGGCTGGTCTATGCCGACGACCTGGACGTGACCAACCCGGCCGCCTTCGAGCCGATCGGCGTGAGCTGCCGCATCTGCGAGCGCACCGATTGCCACCAGCGCTCGGTGCCGCCGGTGGAGAAGGCGCTCAGCGTCGACCCCAACCGGCGCGAGGTGCTGCCCTACCGGATCGGCTGACGGGTCGATCCGTGGGGGCGGCTAATCGTAAAACACCGCCACATTAAAATGCCTGTTATATCAATAATTTGTGGAGCGTCCAAATTTGGGCGATTATATATCTTGCAAACACGCACCGGATTCCCTATAATGTTCTCAACACGATAGGGAACCGGAACGATGACCAGCCTGAGCGCCCCATTCCTTCACGACGAAGCCGCCGCTTACGAGTTTGTCGAGAGCATTCTCTGGCCGCACGGCCCGATGTGCCCGCGCTGCGGTTGTCTGGATCGCATCAGCAAGGTCAAAGCCAATCCCGAGA
>NZ_JBZSYN010000214.1:0-4901 GCF_058622915.1 Thermohalobaculum sp.
GCCCAGTTCGAGCGCGAGGTCACCGCCGAGCGCATCCGCGACAAGATTGCCGCCTCGAAGAAGAAAGGTATGTGGATGGGCGGGCCGGTGCCGCTCGGCTATGACGTGAGGGAGCGCAAGCTCGTGGTTAACGAGGCGGAAGCGGCCTCGATCCGTTGCATCTACGAGCGCTATCTTGGCGTCGGCACGATCCGGCACCTGCAGGTCGCACTCGCACGGGCGGGCATCGTCTCGAAGCTGCGAACGAGCAGGGCCGGCGAGCGGGTCGGAGGACATCCGTTCACGCGCGGGGCCCTGGCGATCATCCTGCGCAATCCGCTGTATCTAGGCGAGGTGCAGCACAAGGGCACGCG
Source organism: Thermohalobaculum sp. (assembly GCF_058622915.1). Classification (NCBI taxonomy): domain Bacteria; kingdom Pseudomonadati; phylum Pseudomonadota; class Alphaproteobacteria; order Rhodobacterales; family Paracoccaceae; genus Thermohalobaculum; species Thermohalobaculum sp. The sequence continues at coordinate 354 of NZ_JBZSYN010000214.1, forward strand.
CTACCCCGGTCAGCACCTGCCGATCATCGACCGCGGCCTCTGGGATGCCGTGCAGGAGAAGCTCGACCGGCAGGCGGTCCACCGCCGCAGCGCCTTGAACGCATCCGTCCCGAGCCCGCTCGCCGGTATGCTGTTCACTGCGAACGGCGAGGCGCTCAGCCCGGATCACGCCTCCAAGGGTCCCGCCCGCATCCGCTACCGCTACTACGTCTCGCGCCGGCTGGCCGCGGGCCTCGCGGCGGACCATCCCGATGCGTGGCGTCTGCCGGCGGAGCCGGTCGAACGGGCTGTGATCTCCGCGCTGACGGAGCTGTTGCGAAGCGAGCAGACGAGGGGCCTCCTGCCCGAAGGCGCCACCGCCTCCGACCATCGGCAACTCCGGACCCGCTGCGATGCTCTTGCTACGGCAGTCGAGAAGGCCGACCGGGCGACGCTCCGCTGCCTCCTGACACAGCTCTCGACCCGGATCACCATCGGCCCGGAGAACATCCGGCTTTCGATCTCGCGGACCGCGCTGGGGCGAGAGCTCGATCTACATTCCGATGCCGATGACCCCGACCAGCGGTTGACCTGCGAGCGCCCGCTTACCCTGCGCAAGCGCGGGGTCGAGACCCGGCTGGTGCTCGGCGACACTGTCCCCGCGCGTCCCGACCGGACACTCATCAAGCTGATCGGCAATGCACACAGATGGATGGAGCGGTTGCGCAACGGTGACGTCACATCGATCCGCGCGCTCGCCAGGGAGGAGGGGCTCGATCACCGCCATATTACCCGTGCCCTGCCCGTCGCCTTCCTCGCTCCCGACATCGTCGAGGCTATCCTCGAGGGCCGACAGCCCGCCAGCCTGACCGCCAGCGGTCTGAAGCGGCTGGGCTCACTGCCGATCCGATGGGCGGATCAGCGCAACGTGCTCGGGTTCACCTAGTTCCCGTCACGTCGGACCCAGGCGAATGGAGCAGCTCGTGGAGCGCCGACGATCGGCGCTTCGGTCGTTCAGCAAGGTTAGTCCTTGCAACCCCTGCAGGACGGGGGGTGGGGTCACGCAAAATGCCGAACTGAGCAGGAGGTGGAAAATCGGCCCCGAATCGCGTCTCAGGACCCCGGACGGTCGCGGATGTGCCGTTTCCTGTCGGCTAACGCACGGAAATTACGGGTCTTTTCACAGCGACCGGAGAGGACGGAGATTTCGGGGACTGCGTGGTGGGCGGTACTGGACTTGAACCAGTGACCCCAGCGATGTGAACACTGTGCTCTACCAACTGAGCTAACCGCCCGCAGGCTGTCGCCGGCGCCACCTAATAAAGGGGCCCGCGCGCGAGCGTCAAGCGGTTTCGGCCGGCCGCGGGCACAGCCGCTCGAGCACCTCGGCCAGCTCGTCGTAGTGGTCGACCACGGCATCGGGCGCCAGCTCGTCCATCGGCTCGGCGGCGAAGCCGAAGCGCATCAGCACGCAGGGCATTCCCGCCGCCCGCGCCGCCAGAAGGTCGGTGCGCGTGTCGCCCAGCATCACCGCGCGCTCGGGCACGCTGCCGACGCGGCGCACGGTCTCGCGCAGGTGCTCGGGGTCGGGCTTGATCACCGCCACCGAGCCCGCCCCCAGCACCGCGGCGAAGCGGTCCAGCACGCCCAGGTGCTCGAGCAGCGCCAGCGCCAGCCGCTCGGGCTTGTTGGTGCACACGCCCAGCCGCCAGCCCACCGCCTCGAGCGCCTCGAGGCAGGGCACGACGCCGTCGTAGAGCCGGGTGTGCTCGGCCAGCCGGGCCTCGTAGGCCGCGAGCAGCCCGGGATAGAGCGCCTCGGCCGTCGCCTCGACGACGCGGGGCTCGGGCGGCTGGGGCAGCAGCGACAGCGAGCGGCGGATCATCGAGCGCCCGCCCCGACCGGCATGGGCGCGGTCGCGCGCGAGGTCGAGCAGCGGCAGCCCCGCCGGCCCCAGCACCGCGTTGGCCGCGCCCAGAAGGTCGGCCGAGGTGTCGGCCAGCGTGCCGTCGAGATCGAACACCGCGGCGCGCACGGCGGCGCCGGCCGATCCCCCGGCCGCCCCTGCCGCACATCCGTTCATGCGCATTTCAGCCCTGCCTCCGCTCCGACCCGGGCCCGATGCACGGACCCGCAGTCGCCTTTGCACCGGACCGGGCCCCTCGCCCCTTCCTCGCGCGCCCGGCTCCCGGTATAGGGCAGGAATGAGCATTCAGACAACACGACCGGCCGCCGCGGTGATCCTGGCCGCCGGCCAGGGCACGCGGATGCGCTCGGCGCTGCCCAAGGCGTTGCACCCGATCGGTGGCGCGCCCATGCTGCACCACGCCATGCGCGCGGCGCAGGCGCTGGCGCCCGCGCGCATCGCCGTGGTGGTCGGGCACGGCGGCGCGGCGGTGGCCGCGGCCGCCCGGGCCCTGGTCCCGGATGCGCAGATCTGCGAGCAGGCCGAGCAGCGCGGCACCGCCCACGCCGTGCGCCAGGCGCAAGACGCGCTGGCCGACTTTGCCGGCGACGTCTTCGTGCTCTACGCCGACACCCCCTTCCTCGCCGCCGGGACGCTCAAGCGAATGCGCGCGGCGCGCGCCGCCGGCGCCGAGCTCGTAGCGCTCGGCTTCGAGGCGGCCGAGCCCGGCGGCTACGGCCGCATGGTCACCGGCGCGGACGATGCGCTGTTGCGCATCGTCGAGGAGCGCGACGCCTCGGCCCAGGAGCGCGCCATCCGCACCTGCAACTCCGGCGTGATGGCGGCCGACGCGGCGACTCTGTTCCGCCTGCTCGCCCAGGTCGGCAACGACAACGCCAAGGGCGAGTACTACTTCACCGACATCGTGGCGCTGGCCCGCGCCGAGGGCCTCGCCGCACGCCTGGTGCGTTGCGCCGAGGCCGAGACGCTGGGCATCAACGACCGCGTTCAGCTCGCCCGCGCCGAGGCGCTGTTCCAGGACCGCGCCCGGCGCGAGGCCATGCTCGCGGGCGCCTCCATGCTCGCGCCCGAGACCGTCTTCCTCTCCTTCGACACCGCGCTCGGGCGCGACGTGACGATTGGCCCGCATGTGGTGCTCGGCCCCGGCGTCTCGGTCGCCGACGGCGCCGAGATCCGCGCCTTCTCGCACCTTGAGGGCTGCCGCGTCGGCCCGGGCGCCGTCATCGGCCCCTTCGCCCGGCTGCGCCCGGGCGCCGAGATCGGCGAGGGCGCCCATATCGGCAACTTCGTCGAGGTCAAGAACGCGCTGATCGGCCCGGGCGCCAAGGCCAACCACCTTGCCTACGTCGGCGACGCGACGGTCGGCGCGCGCGCCAATCTCGGCGCCGGCACCATCACCTGCAACTACGACGGCTTCGCCAAGCACCGCACCCGGATCGGCCAGGGCGCCTTCATCGGCGTGAACACCGCCTTGATCGCGCCGGTCTCGGTGGGCGACAATGCCTATGTGGGCACCGGCACCGTGGTGACCCGCGACGTGCCGGCCGAGGCGCTGGCGCTGGCGCGGGCGCCGCAGACCATCCGCGAGGGCTACGGGGCGCGCCTGCGCGCGCGTCTGAAGGCGCGGGCCGAGAAGAAGACCTGACGCGCAGGGGCAACCAAGGGCAACCAGGGGCAAGCAGGGGCAGCAGCGACATGTGCGGAATCATCGGGGTCCTCGGCCAGCTCGAGGCAGCGCCGCGCATCCTCGACGCGCTGAAGCGGCTCGAATACCGCGGCTATGACAGCGCCGGGCTGACCACGCTCGAGAACGGCGAGCCGATCCGCCGCCGCGCCGTGGGCAAGCTCGGCGAGCTGATCAAGGTGCTGCGCGCCGAGCCCGCGCCCGGCACCGCCGGCATCGGCCATACCCGCTGGGCCACGCACGGCACGGCCAATGTCGACAATGCCCACCCGCACGCCGCCGGCCCGGTGCACGTCGTGCACAACGGCATCATCGAGAACTACCGCGAGCTGCGCGCGCTGCTCGAGGCCGACGGCATCGCCTGCGCCACCGACACCGACACCGAGGTGGTGGCCCAGCTGGTCGCGCGCGAGATGGCGCACGGGCTGACGCCGAAGGCGGCCGTGGGCGCCACCCTGCCCCGGCTCAAGGGCGCCTTCGCGCTGGCCTTCCTGTTCCGCGGCGAGCCCGACCTGATGATCGCCGCCCGGCACGGCTCGCCACTCGCCGTCGGCTGGGGCGAGGATGAGATGTTCGTCGGCTCCGACGCCATCGCGCTCTCGCCGATGACCTCGCGCATCACCTATCTCGAGGACGGCGACTGGGCCGTGCTGACCCGCGCGGGGGCCGAGATCTTCGACCTCGCCGGCCGCCCCGTGCCGCGCCCCGTCGAGACCGTCGCGGTGGAGTCGGGCCTGGTCGAGAAGGGCGCGCACCGCCATTTCATGCTCAAGGAGATCTTCGAGCAGCCCGAGGTGCTCGGCCACGTGCTGGGCCGCTATCTCGCCCCCGACCGCAGCGGCGTGGTCTCGCCGGCAGAGGCGCTGGACTGGGCCGGCCTCAGCCGGCTGGTCGTGATCGGCTGCGGCACAGCGGCCTATGCCGGCATGGTGGCGAAATACTGGTTCGAGCAGCTCGC
>NZ_JBZSYN010000215.1:0-3298 GCF_058622915.1 Thermohalobaculum sp.
CGCGGCGAGGCCGATGTCGCCGCGTCGCCGCGGACCGGTGTGGCCGTCGCGGGCGCGGTCGGCGGCCTCGGCCAGGGTCACGCCGCGGCCCTCGGCGGCGGCCTCGCCCAGCATCAGGGCCGTGCCCGATGGTGCGTCCACCTTCATGCGGTGGTGCATCTCCACGATCTCGATGTCGAAGTCAGCGTCCAGCGCCTCGGCCACCTTGCGCGTCAGCACGGCGAGCAGGTTGACCCCGAGCGACATGTTCCCCGCCCGGACCACGGTGGCGTGCCGCGCCGCGGCGGCGATGCGCGCCAGATCGGCCTCGCCCAGCCCGGTGGTGCCGATCACGTGCACCAGCCGCGCCTGGGCGGCGATCTCGGCATGCGCCACGGTCGCTTCGGGGCTGGTGAAGTCGAGCACCGCGCGCACCGAGGAGAAGACCGCGAGCGGGTCGTCGGAGACCGTGATGCCATTGGCCGCGCCGCCCATGGCCTCGCCGAGGTCGCGGCCGACCCAGCTATGGCCGGGGCGCTCGGTGGCGCCGGCGAGCACCGCGTCCTCGCGCTCGTCCAGCGCCCGGACCAACATCCGGCCCATGCGGCCGGCGACTCCGGCGACGGCGACGGCAAGGGGGTGCGGCTCGGTCATGGGCGTCTCCTCCTGCCGGACTGATTAGCAGCCCGCCCGCGACGGGGAAAGGCCGGCCAGCACGGCGCGCAGCCCGCGCGCGGCCGTAAGGCGCGTGTCCACGCGTGGACACATGGTCAAGTTATTGGAATAGCTGCAAAAGTACCGTGAGCGTTTTCCGCGGCGCGCGCCTCGGCCCTCAGCTCGTCATGCTGTCCCAGAAGCTCTTGACCTTGGAGAAGAAGTTCTGGCTCTCCGGGCTGTTGTCGGCCTTCTCGCCCTCGAACTCCTGCAACAGCTCCTTCTGCCGCGCGGTCAGATTGACCGGGGTCTCGACCATCAGCTCGATATAGAGGTCGCCCTGCTGGCCGGTCCGTTGCAGCACCGGCATGCCCTTGGCCCGCAGGCGCAGCTGCTTGCCGGTCTGCACGCCGGCCGGCACCTTGACGCGGGTGCGCCCGCCGTCCAAGAGCGGCGCCTCGATCTCGCCGCCCAGTGCCGCCTTGGTCATCGGCACGGGGATGCGGCAGAACAGATCGAAGCCCTCGCGGTTGAAGATCTCGTGCGGGGCCACGTCGATGAAGATGTAGAGGTCGCCCGGCGGGCCGCCGCGCAGCCCGGCCTCACCCTCGCCGGCGAGCCGGATGCGGGTGCCGGTCTCGACGCCCGGCGGGATGGTGACGTTGAGCGCCCGCTCGCGGCGCACCGCCCCCTGCCCGGCGCAGACCTTGCAGGGCGTCTTGATGATCTGGCCCCGGCCCGAGCAGGTCGGGCAGGTGCGCTCGATGGTGAAGAAGCCCTGCTGGGCGCGGACCTTGCCGTGGCCCGAGCAGGTCGGGCAGGTCTGCGGCCGCGAGCCGCCCTCGGCGCCGGTGCCGTTGCACGCGTCGCATTTCACCGAGCTGGGCACCGAGATGGTGACTTGCTTGCCGTGATAGGCGTCCTCGAGAGCGATGCGCAGGTTGTAGCGCAGGTCCGGGCCGCGCATCGGGCCGCTCTGGGTGCGCCGGCCGCGGCCCATGAAGTCGCCGAACAGGTCCTCGAAGACGTCCGAGAAGGCGCTCGAGAAGTCCTGCGCATGGGCGCCGCGCGCGCCGGGGCCGCCCGGCCCCATGCCGCCGTCGAAGGCGGCGTGGCCGAAGCTGTCATAGGCGGCGCGCCGCTCGGGATCCTTGAGGATGTCGTAGGCCTCGTTGACCTCCTTGAACCGGGTCTCGGAGGAGGCATCGCCCGGGTTGCGGTCCGGGTGCAGCTCGCGCGCCTTGGCACGATAGGCCTTCTTCAGCTCCTCGGCGGAGGCGCCCCGAGAGACCCCGAGCACCTCGTAATAGTCACGCTTCGCCATGAACCGAACCTGTCCCGATCTGCCTCTCGCACGCCCTGCCGCGGCCGGCGCTCAGCCGCCCCGTGCCGAAATAGCGCCTCGCGGAGCAAATGGCCAGCGGGTCGGGCCTGGCCCGGTCATGCGCGGGGGCGCCTCTCGGGGCGCCCCCTGACCCTGCCGGCCCAGCCTGCCGCGGCATGCCCTCCGGCTCCGCCTCAGGCCTGTCCGCCCGAGGCCTTCTTGTCGTCGTCGACTTCCTCGAACTCGGCGTCGACGACGTCGCTCTCGTCCTTCGCCTCGCCGTCGCCCGAGGCGGCCTCGCCGCCTTCCTGGCTCGCGGCCTGCTCCTCCTGCTGGGCCTTGTAGATGGCCTCGCCCAGCTTCATCGAGGCCTCGGTCAGCGCCTGGGCCTTGGACTGGATGGCCTCGGCGTCCTCGCCCTCCATCGCGGTCTTGAGCTCGGCGACGGCTGCGTTGATGCCCTCGCGGGTGGGCTCGTCGACCTTGTCGCCGTGTTCGGCGAGCGACTTCTCGGTGGCGTGGATCAGGGCCTCACCCTGGTTGCGCGCCTCGACCAGGCCGCGGCGCTTCTTGTCCTCGGCGGCGTGCTCCTCGGCCTCCTTCACCATGCGCTCGATGTCGGACTCGCTGAGCCCGCCCGAGGCCTCGATGGTGATCTTCTGCTCCTTGCCGGTGGCCTTGTCCTTGGCCGAGACGTTGACGATGCCGTTGGCGTCGATGTCGAAGGTCACCTCGATCTGCGGCACGCCGCGCGGGGCCGGCGGGATGCCTTCGAGGTTGAACTGGCCGAGCATCTTGTTGTCGGCCGCCATCTCGCGCTCGCCCTGATAGACGCGGATGGTCACCGCGGTCTGGTTGTCCTCGGCGGTCGAGAAGATCTGGCTCTTCTTCGTCGGGATCGTGGTGTTGCGCTCGATCAGCCGGGTGAAGACGCCGCCCAGCGTCTCGATGCCCAGGCTCAGCGGCGTGACGTCGAGCAGCACCACGTCCTTGACGTCGCCCTGCAGCACGCCGGCCTGGATGGCGGCGCCCATGGCGACCACCTCGTCGGGGTTGACGCCCTTGTGCGGCTCCTTGCCGAAGAACTTCTTCACCGTCTCGATCACCTTCGGCATGCGGGTCATGCCGCCAACCAGGATGACCTCGTCGACGTCGCCCGCGCCGATGCCGGCGTCCTTGAGCGCGTTCTTGCACGGCTGCACGGTGCGCTCGACCAGATCGTCGACCAGGCTCTCGTACTTGGCCCGGCTGAGCTTCATGGTCAGGTGCTTGGGGCCCGAAGAGTCAGCGGTGATGTAGGGTAGGTTGATCTCGGTCTGGGTGCCCGAGGACAGCTCGATC
>NZ_JBZSYN010000216.1:0-35393 GCF_058622915.1 Thermohalobaculum sp.
AGGACGCCGACGGCCGCATCATCGGCCGCCACCGCTCCACCGGCATCGGCCGCCCCGCCTTTTGGGATCGCGCCAGATACTACGGCGAGGACCAGCGCCTCGCCGCCGCCCTCGACGCCGCCGAGAAGCAGGACGCCTGAGGACCATGGGCGCGTTCTCCCTCAGCATTTCGGCCATGGCGCCGCAGGCGGCAGTCTTTGTGCTCGTGTCGCTGTGCATCGGCGGCGTGCTGCTCGCGCTACGCCCGGCACGGTCCAGGAAATCCGGGCTCGACAGCCGGGTACAGACGATCGCGCGCCAGAGATCGGCCAAACGGCGCCGTGGAGATTCCGAGGAGAGCCGCCGCCGACGCATGCTCGAGGATACCCTGCGCGAGCTGGAAGCCAAGCACAGCGCCCGCGCCCGCAAGCGCGCCAAGCCCACGCTGCGCGGCCGCTTGCGGCAGGCGGGCCTGAGCTGGAGCCGCAAGACCTATGTCTCGGTCTGCATCATGGCGGGCATTGTCGTCTACACGACGGTGCTGAGCGTCACCGGCCTCGGTCTCGCGCCTGCGTCCGGTTTCGGCCTGGCCGCAGGCCTGCTCGCACCGCATTTCTACGTGGCACGGAAGCGCCGCAAGCGCCTCAGCCGCTTCACCCGGGAATTTCCCAACGCCCTCGACGTGATCGTGCGCGGCGTCAAGGCCGGCCTGCCGCTGGTCGACTGCCTCAAGATCATTGCCACCGAGGCGCAGGAGCCGGTCTGCTCCGAGTTCCGGGCACTGGTGCACGACCAGACCGTCGGCATGCCGCTGGACGAGGCGGTCGAGCGCCTGGCCCAGCGGGTGCCGCTGTCGCAGACAAACTTCTTCGCCATCGTGCTGACGATCCAGTCGCGCACCGGCGGCAATCTCTCCGAGGCCTTGGGCAACCTCTCCAAGGTGCTGCGCGAGCGCAAGAACCTGGGCGAGAAGATCAAGGCAATGAGCGCGGAGGCGAAGGCCTCGGGCGGGATCATCGCCGCGATGCCCGTGATCGTCGCGGTGCTGCTCTACTTCTCCAGCCCCGACTACATCTCGCTGCTGGTCACCACCTCGACCGGCAAGATCACGCTCGTCGCCTGCGCCGTGTGGATGTTCATGGGCACCATGGTGATGCGCAAGATGATCAACTTCGACTTCTGAGGCCCCGTCATGAGCCTTGTTCCAGACTCGGCAACGCGCGACCTCGCGATCGCCATCCTGGCGGCGACGTCGGTGTTCTGCGCCATCGTCGTCGTCTCGTGGCCCTACATGGTGCGCGACACCCTGGGCACGCGCCTGCGACAGGTGGCCACGGAGCGCGAGCGCCTGCGCCAGCGCGAGCGACAGCGCCTGAAGGGCAGGAACGCCCCTGCCGGTCTGCGGCGCGAACCGAAGAAGCTGTTCAGCGAGATCACTAAGTGGTTCCGGCTGACCGACGGGCTTCAGGACAGCGAGCTCGGCCGTACGCTGCAGATGGCCGGCTATCGGGGCAACGCGGCGATGGTGACCTTCCTGGCAGTCAGGGTCATGGCGCCACTGGCGATGTGTGGGCTCACGGCGCTCTACGTCTTCGTCGTACTGCATATCGCGCAACCCACGTTGCAAAAGATCGGCATGGTCGCCATGGGCGGTGGCTTCGGCTACTACCTGCCGGTCATCTACCTGAAGAACCGGATCTCGCGGCGGCAACAATCCATCCAGCGCGCCTGGCCCGATGCGCTCGATCTCATGCTCATCTGCGTCGAGTCGGGCATGGGCATCGAGTCGGCACTGCGCAAGGTCTCGGAGGAGATCGGGGTCGAGTCGGTCGAACTCGCCGAGGAGCTCATGCTGACGACTGCCGAACTCTCGTTTCTGCAGGACCGCCGCCAGGCCTACGACAATCTGAGCCGTCGCACCGGCCTCGACGCGGTGAAGGCAGTGGTCGCCAGCCTCAAGCAGGCGGAGAAGCACGGCACCTCGCTCGGCCGCTCTCTGCGCGTGCTCGCGCAGGAAAACCGCGACCTGCGCCTGGCCATGGCAGAGAAGAAAGCAGCCTCGCTGCCGCCCAAGCTGACGGTGCCGATGATCCTTTTTTTCCTGCCCGTGCTGTTTGCCGTGATCATCACTCCCGCAGCGATCCAGATCGCCGCAACGCACTAGGTGTCACGATGACAGTCATTCGCTCACGACCCCCCACGCTGGCAAACGCCCCTGGCAGCCCAGGACCCGCCGCTCGCAGGCGAGCGTGCCGCGCGCGCCGGGCGTTGCCAGCCGCACCGTGGCTCGGGCGGCTGCGCCGTTTCCTGGCCAACCGGTGCGGCGCCGTGGCGGTCATCGCCGCGATCCTGTTTCCCGTCGTGGTCGGCGGCCTCGGGCTCGGCATCGAGACCGGCTACTGGTACATGACCCAGCGCAAGCTGCAGCACGCGGCCGACCTGTCCGCAGGCGCCGCGAGCGCGCGCAATCGGGCCGGGGACAGCCAGGCGGATATAAGCGCCGCCGCGCTCTATATTGCCACGCAGTCGGGTTTCGAACCCTCGATCGGCACCATCACCGTGAACAAGCCGCCAGTCAGCGGCGCCTATGCAGGCGACTCCGACAGCGTCGAGGTGATCCTTGCCGAGAGCCACAAGCGATGGTTCACCTCGGTCTTCGCCAGCGGCCCCGTGACGATCCGGGCGCGCGCAGTGACGCATATCGAGGGCGGCAACGTGGCCTGCATCCTCGCGCTCTCCCAGACCGCGCCCGGCGCGCTGACGGTCTCGGGATCGACGCAAGTGACACTCAATGGCTGCGACGTTGCCTCGAACTCGGTCTCGCCGACCTCTTTCCTTTTGAGCGGCTCGAGCGCGAGCATGACGACCGGCTGCGTCAGCACGGTGGGGGAGTCCTCCGTCACCTCCGGCCTGAACCTGACCACCTGTTCCCAGGTTCAGGAGAACGCGCCGGTGGTGCGGGATCCCTACCGCGATGTTGCCGAGCCGGCGGTGACCGGCCCTTGCCAGAACCGCAATGTCGGCAGCCCGACCGGATCGGTCACGCTCACGCCCACCGACAGCAACCCGAGCGGCGTCCCCTCGATGCACTTCTGCAACGGGCTCAACGTCAAGGGCAAGGTGACGTTCAACCCGGGTCTCTACATCATCGAGGGCGGAACATTCACGGTGAACGGCGGCGACACCAACGCGACGTCGGCGGCCGAGCTCGTGGGCAGCGGCGTCACCTTCTACCTGACTGCCACCGCCGGGCTGCAGCTGACCGGCAACCTGAAGCTCGATTTTTCGGCCCCGACCAGCGGGCCCTTTTCGGGGATCCTGTTCTTCGGTGCCCGCGACGCCACAGGCGTCAGCGACGTCATCAGCGGCAACTCCGGGAGCACGCTGCAGGGGGCAATCTACGCCCCGGCCTCGTCGGTCGAGTTCAAGGGGGACTCCGCAACCGGCGGCGGATGCACCCAGGTGATCGCCGACACCGTGACGATGACCGGAAACTCCACCCTGGGCTCGGACTGCACCTCCGCGGGAACCCAGCCCCTCCTGGCCAACGAGGAGGTCAAGATCGTCGAGTGAACCTGCCTTGCTCGACCGGATTTCCCAGGATCTGAAGCCGGGAGCCTTTCCTCGCGGCTGTTCTCTAATATTGCTTTAAATAATGTTAAAAGAGTTCTTACTTTGTTCATCGTTATTTAAGGCCGTTTCCGCATCCTTTCGGGGGAATCGAGGCCGATGTCCTTCGGGCGATTGGACACGAAAGAGACCGATCAGGGGGGAGGCTGCCCGAGCGGTCGGGCCGAGTCCGGCAAAGCGAGGAATGCGGGATGTACGACAGCAATGCCAGGCGGACCGCGCTGATCTCCGACGATGACGAGTTCTTCAGGATGGCGCTTGCAAAGATCCTGGATGAAAAGCTCGGCTACACCGAGCTGGTCGAGACGGCCTCCTTCGACGAAGCCGCTGCGCGTCTCGAGGACCTGGGCCAAGTCTCGCTCGCCATTTTCGATCTGTCCATGCCGGGCCTGGACAGTCCGGCAGCACTGCGCACCATCCGCGAGTCGTTCGACGTCGCCAGGCTCGTCGTGGTGACGGCGTCGCGCAAGCGCAGCGACGTCCTGATGTCGCTCGAGGCCGGCGCGCACGGGTTCGTCTCCAAATCCCAGGGTGTCGGCGAGCTGGAGTCCGCCCTGCGGCAGATCCTCGACGGAACCGTTTACGTCCCGAGCATGCTGGCCGAGCTCGAGACCGGCCCTGAGCCTTCCGGCGACGGGCCCACTCCGGCAACCCGGCGCGAGGATCGACTGCCGCGGCTCACGCCGCGCCAGCGGCAGGTCCTCGACAAGCTGGTCGACGGCAAATCGAACAAGGAGATCGCACGGGAGCTCGACCTCGGTCCCGGCACCATCAAGGTGCATCTGGCCGCCCTCTTCCGCAATCTCGGCGTGGCCAATCGCGCCGCCGCGGCGGTCGCCGGAGCACGGTTGCTCGAGCGCACCTAGCAGCGCGCCGACGCCGCGGGCCGGCAACCGGAAAAGGCGCGTGAGCCCGGTGTCCGCCTAGAACCCGGCCGCGGCCCGGCCCGCGCCTTCGCGCGGCGAAGGCGGACGAGGCAGCGCGGCCGCCGAACACTTCGGCGGGCCGGCGGGCCGCACGAGGGACCGGGTCGAGCCCCGACCGCGCCCATCCCTGGATCGGAACCCCGAGGAGACCCGCGTGGACGCCAATCAGCCGATGGACAGGCCCACCCGGCGCAGCACCCAAGCCACCGTGCGAATCGCCCTGCTGGTCCTTTGCGCCATCGGCATCCTGGCAGTCGTCGCCGCGATGGAGGTGTTCAGCGTCACCGAAAGCACGCTGAGGCACGAGGCCGAACTTCGGCAGGCGCGACGCGAGGCGACACAGGTTCGCGTCGTTCTTCGCGGGTTGCGGCGGGCCGAAGCGGCCCGGCGCAGTTACCTCCTGACCGGGAGCATTCGATTTCGGCAGCGCTTTCAGAAATCCAAGCGACAGATCACGGCAGCTCTGGGTCTGCTGGAACAGGTCGCGCGCGCCACCGGGGGCCAAGAATCGCCGGTGGTCCGGCTGTCGTCGCTGGCCACCGCCCGCATGCGTCAGCTCTCGAAAGGCCTGGCAGACAGCGCCCCCGGCGCGCCGGCCGACGCCGCCCAGTCGACAGCGGGTGCCGTTTCGGGCGCCGGCGGGGCGGGCCGGGGGGTGATGCAGCGGATCCATGCCTTGTGCGACCAGATCGCCGGCCTCCAGGAGGACCGCATCCAGGCCTCATCGCGCAGCCTCGAGGAGGGCATTCGCGCCGCCCGGATCATCCTCGTCATCCTGCTTGCCAGCATCGTCGCGCTGGTGACCGTGGTCGTGAGGCTCAGCCTCGCCTACCTTGCAGATCGGGGCCGCGTCGAGATGGGTCTGCGCGAAGCCACGCGCCTGGCCAGCGAGGCGAGCGCGGCGAAAAGCGAGTCCCTCGCGGTGATGAGCCACGAGGTCCGCACACCGCTTGCCGGCATCCTCGGCTATGTCGAGCTGCTGCTTGACGAGCCCCTCAACAGCGCACAGCGAGGCTATGTCAGCCAGCTGCAGAGCGCCGCAGTCTCGCTGTCCACGCTCGTCGACGATATCCTCGATTTCTCCAAGATCGAGGCGGGAGAGGTCGAGATCGCGCAGGCGCCGTTCTCGCTCGGCAACCTGATCGCGGACTGCCTGTCGATCACATCGGTGGTCGCGCAGAAGAAGGAACTTCCCCTGCGCGAGGAGATCGACCCGACGCTGCCCGAACCGGCTCTCGGCGACGAGTCGCGTCTGCGCCAGGTGCTGCTGAACCTGCTCAACAATGCGGTGAAGTTCACGAGCGCAGGCTCGGTCACTCTGCGAGTTGGGCGGCGCATCGACCCCGAAGGGCGGGCGACGGTGCTTTTCCAGGTAGTGGATACGGGGATCGGCATCCCGGACGCGAAGCTGGGCCGGCTGTTTCGCCACTTCTCGCAGGGCGACTCCTCGATCCAGCGCGAATACGGCGGCACCGGGCTCGGCCTCGTGATCTCCAAGCGGCTCGTGGAGTTGATGGGGGGCGAGATCGGCGTGGCGAGCGAGGAGGGCCGGGGCTCGACATTCTGGTTCGCCGTTCCATTGGCGCAGGCGGAGTCAGCGGATACGGGACCCGAAGGGGGCGGCGAGTCGGGCAAGACGGCGGGGGGCCGCATCCTGTTGGTCGAAGATGCACCGCAGAACCGAGATATCGTTCGCACCATCCTCGAGCGTCAAGGTCATCGGGTGGACGTCGCCGGCGACGGCGAGGAAGCGGTCGCGGCAGCAAGGTCCGCTGCATACGACCTTGTTCTAATGGACCTCCACATGCCGCGTCTCGACGGTGCTACGGCGTCACGCAGGATCCGGCAGCTGCACGGGCCGGCCCACAGGGTGCCGATCGTTGCAATAAGCGCCGATGTGCTGCCCAAGCAGGTAGCGGCGTTCAAGCAAGCCGGGATGGACGACTATCTCGCAAAGCCATTCGGAAAGCGCCATCTGCTCGCGAAAGTCCATCATTGGCTCGCCACCGCCACGGAGCCGCCCGGCCTCGCGACCGAGGGCGAGGCCGCCTGCACCCACGACCGCGCCGCATACGAGGAGCTGCGCACTCTCATGGGCGAAGCGTGGGTCGGGTTGGCCCTGCAAAGGCTGAAGCGGAGCATCGAGGAATCGCTCGGCGGGCCGGCCGACTCCTGGCCGGACCGGGCGCGGCTGAAGCACCGCGCGCACCGGCTCGTCTCGGATGCGGCACAGCTGGGATTCTCCGAGCTGTCCGATCGCTGCGCCGCGCTCGAACAGGCCTATATCGAGGATGGAGAGATCGCGCCGCGCCTGGCCGCGGCGCGCGCCGCGGCAAGGCGAACCGCGCCGACCATCGATCGCCTGCTTGCCGAGATCGGTTCCCGGCAGGACCGGACCGGCTGATGTAGTCGCTCAACCGGCGGGAATTCGACGCACGATACTGAGGTCGATCGGGCTCTCGGTGAAGCCGGGGAGCTTGAGCGCGAGCGGATAGGTGAGCGTCACGGTCCGGTAGGTGACGCCATCCACAGTCTCGCTGCCGAGCGCAATATTCAGCCGACCGGGCTCCGGGCCATTAAAAGCGGCGCGAATGGCGCTCTCGATGGCGCTATCCGAGCTGCTGGAATCGATCAGCACCAGCCGCGCGCCCTTGTCCGCCGCAAAGGACATATCGTTGCGCACGTAAAGGCCGCGCCCGAAATCGATGATGCCGATGCAGATCAGGATCAGGAACAGGCTGACGATCGCGAACTCGAGCGCGGTCGAGCCGGACCGGCAGTCGCGTATTCGACTGAGCAGGGCCACGTGCGTGCTACCTGATCTGCACTTGCACGGCGCGGTCGAACTGGATCGCCGGCGCGATCCAGCCCGTATAGGTCTTGCTGGCCGACATGCGATAATAAATGAAGGTGGGCTTCGAGCCCGCGCAAATCTTGGACGCCGCGACGGCGAAGCCCGGGTCCTCCGGACAGGCCGCGAAGCGGCTGACCGAGAGTGTCAGGTCCGATTGCGCGGTGCTGGCCGTCGCACCAGCCAGCGTGAAGTTTGGCTGTGCCGTCGCGCGCATCACATCGAGCACCGTCGTCTCGCCCGGGTCCGCCATGGCGCTCTGGGCGCCGGCGCGCAGCACATCCTCGATCGCCATCCGCTGCGAGACGGCAAGGCCGAGATCGATGGAGGCGAGCAGTGTGAACGCGAGAATCGGCGCGATCAGGGCAAATTCGACCACGGCCACGCCGCCCTCGCAGCGCTCCCAGGACGCGACCCGCCAAAAGACCGAATGGACATATCGGCAAAGCCCGGACCCCCGGCCCCGGCGCGGCGCACCGAACCGTCGCCCCACCGCTGGCTTGCTGGCCCCGGTCATGCCTTGCGGGCCGCCTTTGCCCTGCGGCGGAACAGCCGGTCTAGCCATGCGAAGCGCCGCGGCCTTTTCAAGGAGCGGTCGCTCAGGCTTTCCGCAAGCTTGCGGAATGCCATCGCATCCTTGCTGCACGGCGCCGCATCCGCGATCATGTGGCCCCGGTTCGCAGCGTCGACGTAGGTTTTGGCGTCGAACGGAAAGGACACGGCCGGCTCGAGCCCGACAGCCTCGGCAAAAGCATCCGACTTTATCTCCGGTCGCTCCGGCATGCCCACCTGGTTGAGAACCAGCCGGGGGGCCGGATCGTTCGGGCGCGCCTGGCGAAGCACGTCGACCAGATGCTTGGCGTTGCGCAGGCTGGCAAGGTCCGGCACCGCCGTGATCACTACCTCGTCGGCGGACTGCGCAACCGCGCGGGACCAGCTGGCCCAGTGATGCGGCAGGTCGAGCACAAGGTGCGGGGATAGCGAGCGCGCGAGCTCGATCACAGCCTCGACGGCAGGCGCCTCCACGTTCTGGCCTGCGTCGAGCAGCGCCGGTGCCGCGAGCAGCCTCAGGTGGTCATCGCAATCGACCAGCAGACGCTCCAGCATCTGGTCATCGAGCCGCGCCGTGTCGTGCAGGGCATCGGCCATCCCACTCTCCGGCTCGAGATTGAAGTTCAGGCTGGCGGTTCCAAACGCCAGGTCGAGGTCGGCGAGAACCACGTCGCCACCGGAATATCGCCCAAGCGTCCAGGCGACATTCTGCGCAACCGAGGAGGATCCGACACCCCCCCTGGCGCCGAGGAAGGCGTAGACACGTCCGAGCTTTCGCGCTTCGGGATCGCTGAAGAGCGTGGCAATCACGGAGATGACGGCCATGGGGCCGACCGGCCCGTGCAGGTACTCGCTGATGCCGCGCGCGATCAGCTCGCGATAGAGAGTAATGTCGTTGGTCTTGCCGATCACGATCACCTTGCAATCGGGGTCGCACACTTCGGCCAGCGCATCGAGCTCGGCCAGCAGCGGCCCGGCCTCGGCCCGGCACTCCAGCACGATCAGGCCCGGCGTCGGCGCCTCGCGATAACGCTCCAAGGCGGCGCGGATGCCGCCGTGGTGCACGGTAAAATTCGCACGCGCCATGCGCCGGTCGCGACCGGCCGCCTCCAGCACTTCGCCGATGGCTGGCGTTTCGCAGAAGGCCTCGATCCCGATCCTCGGGATTCGCACGACGCCGGCCTCCCCCGCGCCTGGCGCGGTCGCGGGAATGTCGGGCAAGCCGGGTTGCTCCCGGCGCGTGTCACGAGCGAGACTCGTCATCGGTTTCTCCCGGTCTCCAACGGCCCCGCCGGCCTGAGGGATATCCACCGCACCGGCGTCACCTGACCGTCACGTAGTCGCCGACGCCGCCCCGAAGCACGCGGACGGTGCGGGCCTTATCCTGCACGGCACCGGCCTCCTTGCCGTGGTCCGCGGCGGCGCGCAGCACGAGGGAGAGCGTCCCCGCAGCCTGCGCTCCGACGATGGTCTCCGCCTGCTTGGGGCTGAGCTCGAGCGTTGCCGTCTTGCCGACCAGCGCGCCATCCGAACTTTTCCCGCTGCCGGACTGGTCGATCGCCAGGACGCGCACGTTCTTCAGGATCGTGCGGACGGTGACGCCGGACTGGCATCCATCCTGTGGGCGACAGGGCACGGCAAGCAGTACGTCGACGCGGTCGTTCGGCAGGACGAAACCTCCCGCCGTCTTGTCGGCCGAAACGCGAATCGCGACCGCCCGCATGCCGGGGCTGAGGATCGCAGCGAGGAAGCTGGACTTGGCCGGGGCGACGTTTTCGGGAAGGACGGGGGCCCCGGCGACCAGGCGGCTGCGCACGACCCTGCCGGACATCTCTTCGATTGCCTTCGGCCGTTGCGAGCGCAGGATGTAGCTTTTCTGCAGCGCGCCATCGGGCCAAGTCTGCCAGCGCAGCTTGTCGGGGCCAAGCTGCGCGCCCTGCTCGAGCGGGGCGGCGGCGACGAGGACCTGCGAGACCGCAGCAGGCTTCTGCTGCGCGGCGAGATCAGCGGAAGCCGGCCCATCCGACTGCATCGCCCCGACCAGCCAAGCGGCGACGCCGCCGCTTGCCAGCGCAACGATGAGAACAATGGCGCGAAGCATGTTCAGCGAACCTCCGATCCGAACCCGGTCCGGTGCTGGTCACCGGAGCGCCTGGGCTCAAACACGCGCCGGGACGCTCGCCCCATCAGGGGAGCGCAGCCATCCAGAGCGTGTTCGGCAGCACGATGAGCCCGGCGAGCCCGATCGCGACCGCGTAGGGAACGCCTGTCTCCGCGGCATGCAGGCGGGCGACCCACGGCCGCTCCAGCCAGCACTGCGGCAAGGACACATTCTTGAGCAGCAGCAGCCCAAGAGCGCAAACCCCGCCCAGGAGGGCGGTTGTGGTGAGGAAGGTCAGGGCGTTGGAGGCCCCGAGCCAGAGCGTTCCCACTGTCGCGAGCTTGCCGTCGCCTCCCCCCATCCAGCCGAGGGCGAAGAGCGCCACGCTTGCGAAGAAGACCATCATGGCCGCGCCGACGCTCCACCCCATGTCCTCGACGGACCATCCGGCGGCCGGCGCCAGCACCGCGTAGCCGGCCAAGAGCAGCGCGACGATGCGGTTCGAGATGGTCAGGGTCAGGACGTCCATGACGGCAGCAGCGACCATTGCCACCGAAAACAGGCCCAGGGCACCGAGTGTGGCAATGGAGCTGAGCGTCATCGTTCCCGTCTCCTCTTTCGGGCGGCGCATCTCGATGGTGCAGCGATGCGGCGGGAGGACGGAAGGCCTGCCCCTCCGTCCTGCGTCACTTGCAAACCGGCATCAAGCCGCGGGGCGGGGTCAGCCGGCCGTGGTCGTGGTGGTGCCGCCCAGCGCCGTCGCGACCGAGTCGAAGGTCGACTTCAGGTTGCCGCCCATGGTCGTGACAGCGGTGATGATCACCACGGCGACCAGCGCTGCGATCAAGCCGTACTCGATGGCGGTCACGCCGGACTTGTCCTGCGCGAAGCGCGTCAGAATGCTTTTCATCTCTCTTCTCCTGTGCAAGCCGCTGGGGCTCCGCTGATTGTCGGTCGCCTTGGCACGTTTCCGTCCTCGAACCGAACGGCGGTCAGGACCATGCCAACGTCTCGCCAGAAATGCGTGTTGATCGGGAAGAACGCTATTCAGCCTGATGGGTTAGGCTGACCGCGCGCCTGGAGGCCCCCGTATGGCCTAGCTCGCGGTCGATCGGATCAAAATGACCCCCGACTCGGCTGGCCGGGCGGGCAAAGGCCCGCCGCAGCATCGTCCGGCAGCGAGCTGCGCGCACGCCCGTGCCGGCAACTTCGAGGCGCGCGGGTGTTGTATACGGCGGCGGCAGGAACGTTCCGATGGAACCCGAGTTATGTTCTCTGAGTTAACTTAAGCGACCGGCGTTGCATTGGGGCGTCGCATTGGGGCGCCGGCACGGGCGGTTGTAGCGCGATCGTCTGCACATTGGCGCCGCGGGCTAAATGCGAGAGAGCGAAGAAGGGGCAAAATGGCCGTTTTCTTGACAGGAGGCGTGTGTGCAGTTCCCGCCAGTCGGCAGCCTCGCCCTGCGTGCGGCGGAGGCGGCGCGGCAACCTTGGGGTCGGCCGTCGCGCGGAGCGGCCGTCGCATGACGGCCCGTGCGCGGGTGCCCCGATCGCCGGGTCCGCGCGCTGCATGGGCTGCGCCGGCGCGTCGCCTCGATCGGCGCCCGGCGTGACGTGTCACGGAGCCGCCGATGAAGGGTCGCAGAGAGAGAGCGCCAGCCGGTGCACGGGCGCGGCCAGGCAAGCGCCGAGGCGGGATCGAGCGGGCTGCTGAACCGGCCGCCGATGACCCCCCCTCGGCGGCTGGCGGGGCGGCGCTGACCGAGCACATCCAAGCGCTCAGGCGCTACGCCAACGTGCTGGTGGGAAGCCATGCCGATGCGGACGACCTGGTGCAGGAGGCGCTGAAGCGGGCCCTGACCTATCTCGAGGACGGTCGGCAGATCGAGAACCTGCGCGCCTATCTCTTCACCATCCTGCACAACGTGCGCAACGACGTGCTGAAGAAGCGGGCGCGCGGCGGCACGCAGGTGCCGGTCGAGGACACCGCGCTGGTGTCCGACGAGGCCTCGCAGGCGGACCGCATCGCCTGCAGCCAGGTGATCCAGGCGATGCAGCGGCTGAGCGAGGAGCACCGCCAGATTCTGCTGCTGGTCGGCGTCGAGGGCATGAGCTACCGTGAAGCCGCCGAGATCCTCGGCTTGCCCATCGGCACCGTCATGTCGCGGCTCAGTCGCGGCCGCGCGGCATTGCGCGACGTGCTCGGCCTTGAGGGACCCGTGGAGATCGATCGTGCCTGATGAAGCCGCCTGTCGCCTTGCCGGCGCCCCGTCGAGTCTCAGGTATCGTCGAGGACCTGTTCGAAAAACAGCGCCTGGTCGATTGCGATGCGAACCTGGTCCTCGGAAAACGGCTTGGTGACCAGAAAGGTCGGCTCGGGTCGCTCACCCGTCAGCAGCCGTTCGGGAAAGGCGGTGACGAAGATCACCGGCACCGAGAATGCGCTCAGGATGTCGTTCACCGCATCGATGCCCGACGAGCCGTCCGCGAGCATGATATCGGCAAGCACCAGGTTCGGCTGCTGCGACAAGGCGACGTCGACCGCCTTGTCCCGGGTGTCGCAAACGCCGACGACGTCGTGCCCCAGACCGCTCACAATCGCGTTGAGGTCCATCGCGATCACCGGCTCGTCCTCGATGATCAGGATGCGGCCGGCGAGCTGGCCGCTGAGCGTCTGCCATCCGGCCTCGATGAGCCCGGCCGCCTCGTCCGCCCCGATGGCCATGATCTGCGCGACTTCGTCGCGATCGAAGCCCTCGAGGACATTCAGGAGCAGCGCGACGCGCGCCCTCGGCGGCAGCGGACGCAACTTTTCCTGGGCCTTTTCGGCCAGCGCACCTTCCTCCTCCGGCTCTGCGACCGGCCCTCCGGTGGATGACCAGATGGCGTGGAACACCCGGAACAGGCCGACCCGCGGGTCCGGCGCGCCGTCCATGGCGGACATGTCCGCGAGAATCGTCTCCAGCGTCGCGGCGGCGTAGTCGTCTCCGGCGGACTGGCTGCCGGTCAAAGCCCGTGCGAACCGCCGCAAATACGGTAGATGAACGGCGATGGCACCCGACAGATCGTTCTCCATGGCGCTCGCCATCCTCCCCTTAGCGCTCTGTGATTTTCGTGACTATAGTCTGACAGTTCACGGGAACCAATTGCAATTCATGTACGTTGGGTTGCAGGGCCGGTACGCGATGCGGGAGTCGGTTAGATGGCGAACCCGTCGAAAGAAGGCAAGGAGCAGAATCGCCAGCGGCGCGACCAGATCGCGAGCAATCTCAAGCGCGTCTACGACGAAACGCTGAACGAGCCGCTGCCCGAGAGGCTTGCCGAACTGCTCGATCGTCTCAAGAGACAAGGCGAGCCATGACGGCCGGCGCTGTCGAGGATCAGCTGATCGCCGAGGTGCCTTCCCTGCGCGCCTTCGCGCGCAGCCTGACGCGCGACCATTCCAGCGCCGACGACCTGGTCCAGGAGACGGTGCTGAAGGCCTGGACCAAGCTCGACAGCTTCGAGGAGGGCACCAACCTGCGCGCCTGGCTGTTCACCATCCTGCGCAACACGTTTATTTCCATGAAGCGCAAGGGCCGGCGCGAGGTCGAGGATATCGACGGGATCCATGCGCAGAAGATCGTCCAGATGCCGCAGCATGACGGCGCCATCGAGCTCGCTCAGTTCCGCAGCGCGCTCGACACTCTGCCCGACGACCAGAGAGAGGCGCTGGTGCTCGTCGGCGCGGCCGGCTTCACCTATCAGGAGGCGGCCGCCATTTGCGGCTGCGCCGTTGGCACCATGAAGAGCCGCATCAACCGGGCGCGCAAGCGGCTCGCCGAGGTTCTGCAGCTCGAGGAGGGGGAGACGCTGGTCGGCTCCTGACCGTGGGGCTGCGAGCGCCGCACATCGCGATGCCGGCGCAGGACCTCAACCGGCGCGAGCGCCCTGCGCAAACGAAGCTGACGGCTGCAAGGCCGGGCCGGCTGCGGCCTGCAAGCCTGCGGCGGGTCGGATCTCAGCCGCCGGGCTTGCCGGAGTTTTGCTGCAGCTGATCGACGCTTTGCTTCATCTGCTTGGCCGCCTGGTCGACCTTCTGGCCGAGGCGCTGCGCGGGACCCTCGGAGTGGAAGGCGTCCATCCGGCCGAGGATGAACCCGCCGATCACCAGGGCGGCGACAAGTCCGCCAATAAGGATGGGCTTCCACGAATTCTGAGCGTTCATTTCCGTCTCCACCTTTGGCTGCGGGGGCGAACCGGACTGCCTGTCGCCCCGCTTTGCCCGCGATCCGGCACCGGGCCCGGATCGTCGCGCGGTCAACCCTCTCTCCCGAGGACCGCCTGAGCCGGGCGGCCAGCATCGGATGCCGACTCGCGGCTCAGGCGGACCATGCTGCAATGTCCTTCAAGCGAAGGCGCGACTACTTGAGGGTGAACTTCTCGATACCGATCGAGGCACCGGCGCCCTCGACGCCGGAGACGCTCACCGGCTGCAGCGTGAACGAGTCGTTACCGCCGCCGACCAGCACGTTGGCGCCACCGCCGACCCCCAGCGCAGCATCGGCCGAAGCCCCCACATAGGTGCCTGCCAGCGCGTGCGGCGCATAGGCATTCTCGGTGGGCGCCACCACGGCCCAGACGATGGTGAAATCCTCCTTGATCGAGAGGTCGACGCCGATCTTGCTGATCTCGCCGGTGTAGACCTCGGGCTTCTCGCTGCCGGCGGGCTCGAATTTGCAGGCGAAATCCTGGTGGGTGTAGACGACGACATTCGTCACGTGCTGCACCTTGCAGGTGAGCGTGCCCAGCTTGACGCCGGACTTAGCAAGCGCGGGGCTTGCGGCGAGGCCGGCAAGCAGCGCGGCGACGGTGAGCGTTCTCAGCATGGGTCCTTCTCCCTAGGACTGTGCAAACAGTGTGCGAACAACGCGTTCTCCGCGATGAGAGTTCCACCGGGCCGGCTCGCAGTCCTCGCCCCAATGGGCGCTCGCGCCCCGGCCGCCGGCGCCTGCGCAGCGCATGACGGCGCGAATATTCTTCCTTAGTTCCAGAGCCTCGGCCTGCGCGCTGTTGTCCGCCGGGCGGAGTCGGACGTAGCCTCACACCTGCCGGGGCGAGGGGGACGGAGGAAAAACGCCATGCATTTCGCGTTCACGAGATCGAGCAGGCGGCTGGCGACGATTCTCGCCGGCGGCCTCATGTTGTGCGGCCTCGCCGCGGCCCCGGCCACAGCCGACATGTCGCTCGCCGACGCCTACAAGGTCATTGCCAGCAAGAAGATGGTCGATCTGACTCACACCTTCGGAGTCAACACTCCGGTCTGGTCGGGCTTCGGGCAGGCCACCATGTCGGCCGCTGCCGACCCGGTGACGCACCGGCCCTACACCATCGCGCGGGACGGCTTCCACACCACCTTCTACTCGATGGTCGGCCAGTACGGCACGCATGTGGACCCGCCGGCGCATTTCGCGCCCGACGGCATGACCATGGACAAGATCCCGCTCAAGGACATGATCCTGCCCCTCGTGGTTCTCGACGACACAAAGTACATGAAGGACGATCCCAATCACGCCTTCTCCATCGCCGACCTGCACGCCTGGGAGAAGAAGCACGGGCAGGTCCCCAGGGGCGCCTTCGCGGCGCTGCGCACCGACATGTCGAAGGACTGGACCTCGAATCCCGAGCACTTCAAGCGCTATCCCTTCCCGGCCTGGTCCTTCGAGGTGATCAAGTACCTGTTCGAGGAACGCGGCGTCACCGCCATCGGTCACGAGGCGATGGACACCGACACGACCCAGAAGATGGACTCCGAGACCTGGCTCCTGAAGCACGGCCATTTCCAGATCGAGGTGATGAACAACCTCGACAAGGTGCCCCCGACCGGCGCGGTGATCTTCGTCACCTGGCCGAAGGTGCAAAACGGGCTGGGCTTTCCGGCCCGGGCCATCGCCATCCTGCCCTGAGCGGTCA
Source organism: Thermohalobaculum sp. (assembly GCF_058622915.1). NCBI lineage: Bacteria > Pseudomonadati > Pseudomonadota > Alphaproteobacteria > Rhodobacterales > Paracoccaceae > Thermohalobaculum > Thermohalobaculum sp. Next base: position 15,992 of record NZ_JBZSYN010000216.1, read on the forward strand.
CGGCATCCCCCTGAGGCGGCGCGCGCACGCGCGCCACCGTCGCCGGTCGCTGCGAAAGCCTATTGACAGCGGGGCGTTTCAGGTCGACCGAGTTGCGGGGGCAACGACGCGGGCGGGCGCGATGGCCCCCCGATGGCCCGTGGACATTCGGGGCTTTCCCGGTATGGTCCATCGTCGAAGGATGGCGGCCCTCGGCGCGCTGCTTTCGGCCTGAGCGCAGGCGGCGCGGGGAGCGGATCGGCGAAGAGAGAGTGCCGGCTCGGCGCGCGATGGCCGCGCGCCGGCCAAGACCGGCAAAACACAGGGAGGCACGACCATGAAGCTGTTCAACGGAGCGAAGGCAATCCTGGCCCTGGCGCTGCTTATCGCCGTGGCGGGGCTCGCGGGCACCGCCCGCTCCGAGCCCTTGCGCCTCGGCCATTCCCACTGGGTGGGCTACGGCCCGTTCTTCGTCGCCCAGGCGAAGGGCTACTTCAAGGCCGAGGGCGTCGACGTCAAGCTGGTCACGCTGGACGACCCGAAGGTCCGCTTCGCCGCGCTGGCGGCCGGCAAGATCGACGCGCTGGCGACCACGATCGACACCATGCCGCTCTACCTCAAGCCCGACCTGACCATGCAGTACCTGTTCTGCCTCGACGACTCGACCGGCGGCGACGGCATCGTGGCGAACAAGGACATCAAGACGGTCAAGGACCTGAAGGGCAAGACCGTCGCCTATAACCACGGCACGACCTCGGACTTCTACCTCAACTATCTCCTGCGCAAGAACGGGCTCAAGCTGAGCGACATCAAGGGCGTCAACATGACCCAGAGCGACGCCGGCAGCGCCTTCATGACCAAGCGCGTCGACGCCGCCGTGACCTGGGAGCCGTGGCTGTCGCGCGCCAAGCAGTCGGCGCACGGGCACATCCTGGTCAGCAGCGCCTCGACGCCCGGCATCATCACCGACTGCGTGATGGCCAAGACCGCGGTCGCGGCCAAGCGGCTGAACGACTTCAGGGCGATGTACCGCGCGTGGAACAAGGCCATCGCGTTCATCCGCGCCCACCCGGACAAGGCGAACGCCATCATGGCCAAGGGCGTCGGCGGCTGGCTCAAGGATCCCAAGGCGTTCGCCGAGACCCTCAAGGGCGTGACGCTTTATGACCAGGCCCGCAACGAGGCGTTCTTCGGCACCCCGGACAACCCCGGCAAGATCGCCGACACGCTGCGCGCGGCGCTCAATATCTGGAGCGACCTCAACCGGCTGCAGGTCAAGCCGAAGGAGAGCGAGCTGATCAACTACAAGGTCGTCGCCAAGTAAGACCCGGCCCGTAGATCCCCGGCTGGGCCGCGCATCGATGCTGAAGCGTCTGTCGTCCTATCTCACGCCGAAGGCCGAGATACCGCGGCATATCTACCTCGGCGCCAGCCCGCTGATCGGCATCGTGGCGTTCATCGCCTGGTGCATCCTCAGCTATGGCGGGCTGGTGGCCGACTATTTCCTGCCGACGCCGGGGGCGGTGCTGCACGCCGCCTACGAGACGGCGATGGACGGCACGCTGGCGATGCACACCGAGGCGAGCGTGCTGGTGATCTTCTCGGGCTTCGCGCTGGCCTCGGTGATCGCCGTGCCGCTCGGCATCCTGATGGGCAGCTTCAAGCTGGTCGAGGCGCTGATCGAGCCGGTGACCAACTTCATGCGCTACCTGCCGGTCAGCGCGCTGATCCCGCTCCTGATCCTGTGGATCGGCATCGGCATCGAGGAGAAGATCGCGGTGATCTTCCTCGGCACCTTCTTCCAGCAGCTCATCCTGATCGCCGACACCTCGGCGCGTGTCTCCCAGGACCTGCTCGACGTCTCCTACACGCTGGGTGCAAACCGCCGCCAGGTGATCACCCGCGTGCTGATCCCCGCGACTCTGCCCGGCGTCATGGATACGCTGCGGGTCACCATGGGCTGGGCCTGGACCTTCCTGGTGGTGGCCGAGCTTGTCGCCGCCGACAAGGGGCTCGGCTTCATGATCCTGAACGCCATGCGCGGGCTGTTCACCGACAAGATCTTCCTCGGCATCATCACCATCGGCGTGCTCGGGCTGATCACCGACCAGACGCTCAAGACGTTGCGCCGCTGGCTGCTGCCCTGGGCCGAGGAGACCAAGTGATGGCGGAGGTCTCGATCGACCGCGTCACCATGGCCTTCGGCAAGCGGCGCCAGCGCACCGTCCTGGCGCTCGAGGACATCTCGCTCGACATCGCCGACCGCGAGTTCTCGGTCATCGTCGGCCCCTCGGGGTGCGGCAAGTCCACGCTCCTGCGCCTGGTCGCGGGCCTCATCACCCCCAGCGAGGGCACCATCCGGCTCGACGGCGACCCGGTGGAGGGCCCCTCGCGCGACCGCGGCATGGTGTTCCAGAGCTACACGCTGTTTCCCTGGCTCACGGTCGTGCGCAATGTCGAGTTCGGCCTCTCGCTCAAGGGCGTCGCGGCCGACGAGCGGCACCGCATCGCCCGGCGCTATGTCGAGCGCGTCGGCCTCAAGGGCTTCGAGGATGCCTATCCCAAGCAGCTCTCGGGCGGCATGATGCAGCGCGTGGCGCTCGCGCGGGCGCTGGCCAACGACCCCAAGGTCCTATTGATGGACGAGCCCTTCGGCGCGCTCGACAGCCAGACCCGCTCGCTGATGCAGGAGATGCTGCTGGGCGTGTGGGAGGACTCGCACAAGACCGTGCTGTTCATCACCCACGACATCGACGAGGCGCTGTTCCTGGGCGACCGCGTCCATGTCATGACGGCGCGGCCGGGCCGCATCAAAGAGACGCTGAAGGTTGGCATCCCGCGCCCGCGAAACGTCGACGTCGTCACCTCGCCGCCCTTCATCGAGCTCAAGCGAAAGGTGACCGAGCTGATCCGCGAGGAGACGATGAAGTCGGCCACCATGCCCAGCCCGGCCTCCTGAGAGCGAAGGAGACACCATGACCGAGACAGGCACGACGCAACCGGATGCGGCGGTGGTGCCGCGCTTCTCGGGCGTCGCCAGCTTCATGCGCACGCCCCGGGAGGAGCCCTCCGCGGACATCGACATCGGCCTTGTCGGCGTGCCCTTCGACATCGGCGTGAACTACCGGGCCGGCGCGCGCCACGGGCCGGCCGGGGTGCGCGAGGCCTCGCGCCTGATCCGCCGGGTGCATCCGACCAGCGGCATCGCGCCGTTCGATGACTGCCGGGTGGCGGATCTGGGCGACGCGCCGGTGAACCCGCTCGACCTCGCGCGCTCGATCGCCCTGATCGAGCAGCATTACCGCATGCTCCACGATTTCGGCATCCGGCCCTTGAGCATCGGCGGCGACCACACCATCCCGCTGCCGATCCTGCGCGGGATCGCGCACAAGCGCCCGCTCGGCCTGCTGCAGATCGACGCGCATACCGACACGCTGGACGAGCTGTGCGGCACGCGGGTCAACCACGCCACCTTCATGCGCCGCGCCACCGAGGAGGGCCTGATCGAGCCGCGCCGCGTGGTCCAGCTCGGCCTGCGCGGCAGCCGCTTCAGCGAGGCGGACATCCGCTATGGCCAGGACGCGGGCTACACGCAGATCACCTTCGACGCCTACGAGGAGATGGGGCGCGCACGCGCCATCGAGCGCATCCGCGAGACGCTTGGCAGCGGCCCCGTCTATGTCACCCTCGACATCGACGGCATCGACCCGGCCCATGCGCCGGGCACCGGCGTGCCCGAGATCGGCGGCCTCTCGCCGCGCGACGCGCAGGTCATCATCCGGGCATTGGGCGACGCCGACGTGGTCGGCTCCGACATCAGCGAGGTGGCGCCGCCCTTCGACCCGACCGGCATCACCTGCGTCACCGCGGCCAACCTGATGTTCGAGCTGGTCTGCGTCATGGCGGCAGCGCTCCGCCGCGCGGACGCCTGAGCCGCCCGGCGCTCAGAGCGCCGCCTCGGCGTTCCAGATTTCGCGCGCGTAGCCGCGGATCGTCCGGTCCGACGAGAACCAGCCGCACCCCGCCGTGTTCAGGATGGCGCTGCGCGTCCAGGCGTCCGCCGCGCGCCAGCGCCGCTCGGCCTCGCGCTGCGCCTGCCAGTAGGCGTCGAAGTCGGCGCAGACCATGAACCAGTCTCCGCCGCGCAAGCCGTCGACGATGGCGCGGAACCGCTCCGGCTCGTCGGGCGAGAAGGTGCCCGAGGCGATGGCCTCGATCACCCCGGCCAGAAGCGGCGAGGCGGCGATGCACTCCTCGGGGCGGTATTCGGCCCGGCGCGCGGCGACCTCGTCCGCCGTCAGCCCGAAGATTAAGATGTTCTCGCGCCCCACCCGCTCGCCGATCTCGACATTCGCCCCGTCCAGCGTGCCGATGGTCAGCGCGCCGTTCAGCGCGAACTTCATGTTGCCGGTGCCCGAGGCCTCCATGCCCGCGGTCGAGATCTGCTCGGACAGGTCCGCCGCCGGGATCAGCCGCTCGGCCATGGAGACGTTGTAGTTCGCCGGGAACACGATCCTGAGCCGGTCGCGCGTCACCGGGTCGTCGTTGATCACCCCGGCCACGTCATTGATCAGCTTGATGATCAGCTTGGCCATGTAATAGCCCGGCGCCGCCTTGCCGCCGAAGATCTTCACCCGCGGCGTCCAGTCGGCCGCGGGGGTGCGGCGCATTTCCTGCCACAGCGCGACCGTGCCGAGCAGGTTCAGCAGCTGGCGCTTGTACTCGTGGAAGCGCTTGATCTGGATGTCAAACATCGCATCCGGGTCGACCTCGACCCCGCGGCTCAGGCGCAGCCAGTCGGCAAGCCGCGCCTTGTTGGCCCGCTTGGCGGCGGCGAAGCGCTCGCGAAACCCGGCATCCTCGGCCAGCGGCGCGATCCGCTCGATCGCCCCGAGATCGCTGACCCAGCCCTCGCCGATCGCCTCGCTCAGCAACCGGCGCAGCGCCGGGTTGCAGCCATGCAGCCAGCGCCGCGGCGTGACCCCGTTGGTCTGGTTGACGATGCGCCCCGGATGCAGCGAGTCGAGCTCGCGAAAGACGGTCGCCTTCATCAGGCCGGTATGCAGCGCCGAGACGCCGTTGACCCGGTGCGCGGCGATGAAGGCCAGGTTGCCCATCCGCACCTCGCCGTCGCCGTTGATGCTCAGCGCTGCGCTGCGCTGCCGGCCCGCCGCCGCGCAGTCGCGCGCATGGCGCTCGTCGATGCGCTCGATGATCTGCATGTGCCGCGGCAGGATGCGTTGCATCAGCTCGGCTGGCCAGCGCTCCAGCGCCTCGGGCATCAGGGTGTGGTTGGTGTAGCTCAGGCAGTCGCGCGCCAGATCGAAGGCGGTGTCGAAGTCGAGGCCGCGCTCGTCCGTGAGCAGCCGCACCAGCTCCGGCCCGGCGATGGCGGGATGCGTGTCGTTGAGCTGAATCGCCACCCGCGCTGGCAGCGCGCGCAGGTCGTCGTACTGGCTCTCGAAGCGCCGCACGATGTCGCGCAACGAGGCCGCGGTGAAGAAGTACTCCTGCTTCAGGCGCAGCTCGCGCCCCTGGGGCGTGGAATCGTCGGGATAGAGCACCCGGCTGATCGTCTGCGCCAGCACTGCCGGGGCGGCGGCGCCGAAGAAGTCGCCGCGGTTGAAGGCCTGGAGCTCGAATTTGTGCGTCGGCTTGGCCGACCACAGGCGCAGCGTGTTGGCCCAGTGGCCCTTCCAGCCGGGAACCGGGGTGTCGTAGGCGGCCGCCAGGATGGTCTCGGCCGGGCGCCACGTGGCCGCGCCGTCCGGGCCGGTCCCGGCCTCGCCGCCGAAGCTGACGGGATAGAAGGCCTCGGGCCGCTCGAACTCCCAGGCATGGCTCTGCGACAGCCAGTCCTCCGCCTCCTCGGCCTGCCAGCCCGCGTCGAAGCTCTGCCGGAACAGGCCGTGGTCATAGCGGATGCCGTAGCCCATGGCGGCGATGCCGACCGACGACATCGAGTCGAGAAAGCACGCCGCCAGCCGCCCCAGCCCGCCATTGCCGAGCGCGGCGTCGGGCTCGTCCGCGACCAGCTCGTCATAGTCGAGCCCGAGCTGCCGCACGGCGTCGCGCGCCTTGTCCTCGAGCCCAAGATTGGCTGTGGCGTCCTGCAGCAGGCGGCCGATCAGGAACTCCATGGAGACGTAGTAGACGCGCTTGCGCTCCTCGGCATAGATCCGCTGGGTGGTGCGGAACCACGGCCCGACGACGTGGTCGCGGATTGCCCGCGACAGCGCGAGGCGCCAGTCGGTCAGCCGCGCAACGTTCCTGTCCTTGCCGATCGAGAACACGAGATGGTGCTCGATCAGGTCGCGCAGGCCGGATGCGGTGACCGCCTCCGGCTCGGGCATCATCGGTAGCCCGCAGTCCTTCATCAGATCGCTCCCCATGCGATGCGACGCGCAGCATGACTGAACGCAAACGAAGGCCCCCCGCCGTCGGCAACGGCTGTGTTCGCTTTATCCCCGGCAGGCAGTGTGCCAGGCATGAATCGAGGGGCCCCACCCGGACGTCCTGATCGAGTCTTACTACATCATGGGCCCCCGGTCCACGCTAACACCAACATCGGGGAGGAGCTGTGCGACCGGATGGAGGTCCCGGCCGGTCCGGGCGCGTCGCAATGCCCTAGCCGACGGTGCGGATGACATAGACGGGGCTGGACCATGCTTGCGTGCCGTCCTCGAGCGTCACGCGCACGAAATAGGCATTGTCGCGGCCGTCGGCCCGCTCCAGGCGGCGCTCCAGCGAGACTTCGCGATGCGGATTCGCATCGGGCAGGCGAAACAGGCGCACCCGCCGCGGCAGCACGCCGGAGGCATCGAGCACCGTGTCCTCCGCGCCGATCCCGGCCAGCGGCACCGTCGCCTCGACCAGCGGCGTCCTGAGCGCCAGGTCGCCGGCGCCGCCATCCGCGAGCGAGGCGATGAACCCCGCCTGGTTTCCCGTGGTCACCGAGCGCCAGGCGAGAGCGTTCTCGCCGACCCGCTCAAGTGTCTTGTCGCGGTTGAAGAAGTTGACCGGCACGGCCGCCGTGATCGGCTGGTCGAACCGGGCCGAGCCGTCCCAGGTCACGGCGCGGAAGCGGCCGCGATACTCCGCGCCCTCCCAGATCACCGCAATGCGGCTGCCCAGGTCGCGCTCGGCATAAGGCCGGAAGCTCTCGATCCGGTCCAGCCCGTTGAACAGATCGACGCGCTGCACGGGCGCGCCCGCCGCCACCGCCAGCCGCAGCGTCGCGCCGCCCTCGGGGAGGTGCACGATATCGCCCATTTGGGCGCCCGAGCACGGCACGCCCTGGCTCGGCCCCAGCGCCGGGTCGTCGTGGTAGAGCGTCGCCGGCCCGTCGAAATCGACCGCGAGATCCATGCGTATGCGCCCGTTCGGACCACCCGTCGTGGCGTAGTGGCGCCGCCGGCGCAGGCATTCCAGCAGCGCCGTGCGGCTCAGCTCCGGCATCAGCAGGCAGGTCAGCCCACCCACCGCGCCGAACCAACCGGCCCCGGGATAGCTGGCGCCGGGCCGTCCCTTGTGTCCGTCGGAATTGGCGACGATCCCGACCCGGTAGCCCAGCCCGAGCGCGTCATGCAGCAGCCACTCGAAGGTGCCCCAGGCCGAGTGGACCTCGACCGAGCGCTCGAACGGTCCGTCATGGGCCAGCCGGATATCGGCATAGCGCCCGCCGCAATGGGCCCAGCAGATGACGTCGTGCTCGCCGGCCTCGGCGAAGGCCTCGAACAGCCGCGCCGCGGTGTGGCAATCGGCATCCGCGTCGCCCGGGTCCTCGACCAGCGCGTGCGACGAGCGGCGGATCGTGCGGCCCTCGACGGGGAAGAAGACGTTACGGTCGCCGCCCAGGGCGGTGTTGCCCGACCACTCGTAGCCCGGCAGCGTGACGAACCGGCCGGGCTCGTCGAAGAAGGCCGTGACCCGGTTGAGGTCGCGCCAGAACGTGGCGGTGATCTGGAAGTCGTTGCCCTGGTGGGCGCAGGCGTCGAGGAAGGCGCGGTCGCGCGCGAAGGCGAAGTAATCCCCGGCGCTGTTGGTGCCCAACGTCTCGTCGGACTGGCCGTGCAGGTCGCCCCAAAAATGCACCAACTCGGGCGCCGCCAGCACCTCGGCCGGGTTGCTGCGGGCGACCTCGCGTCCGGCCTCGTCGAGCAGCGATATGCTCAGCGGCCCCTCTTCCGAGGCGACCAGCCCGGCCAGCTCGGTGGCGAACGCGCCCGCGCGGATCTCGACGCTTTCGGGCAGGTTCCGCACCGGCCGGCTGGCCACCGGGCGCAGGCGGGCCGCGGCCCTGTCGGTGGGATTGCCCCATCTGTCCTCGGCCTTGATCCACAGGCTGAACGCGCGCTCGCACAGGCAGTCGCTGGGCAGCACGGCGACCCAGCGCTCCGGGGTGCCGGGGACGATGCGGATATGCGGCTGTTGCGGCAGGGGCTGGAAGTTGTAGGTGGCGATCGGGTCGACCAGGACGCGGAACTCGAAGCGGGTCTCGCAGAAGGTCTGCAGGCGCATGCCCGGCGAGCCGTGATCGCGCACGCCCAGGCGGATGATGATGGTGTCGCCCTCCTTGAGGAACCCGCGCACCACCTTGATCTGCAAGGTCCGGTCCCAGGGCCGGATGTTGCCCTTGGGGTCGAAGCGGCAGTCCAGCACGGCGTCGTTCGAGGCGGTGACCTCGGTGAAGTTCGGCGCCGCCGGGTCGGAGAACTGCGGATTGCTCTGATCGGTGGCGAAGCGGAAGGCGACGCGCAGGCTGCCGCTGTCGTCGATGCCGCAGCGCCCGGCCGTATAGGTCAGGGTGAAGGACTGGAAGCTCCCGGCCTCGAAGGCGCCGGTGCGGTCCAGCACCGCCGTGCCCAGAAGCTCGGGCGGGATCGGCGCGCGCAGGGCCCCGTTGTGCAGCTCGGGCGCGGTCATCGTCGGCAGGGCGCGGGACATCGGCGGTTCCTTTGCTCACGGTCGGGCCAGGGGGCGGTTGGCGGCGGCTGGCCGCGGCAGGCGGCTTCCTACCCATGCCGGCACGGCACCGAATCCGAAGTGGGGCGTATTGTTACGGCCGCCGGCCGCCGCCGTCACCTGCCGCAGGCAGGGGCAGCCCGCTCGCTCCGCCTCGATCGGTCATGAGCGAGGCGGTCGGCTTCCCCGCGTAGCGCGCAGGGGTGCTCCGAAGGGGGCCATCGGGATTAAATCGCAGCCGGGACCTCCACGATACCGCTTGGCGACTCGGCGGCGCCCTATGATAGAGTGACGCCGCTCCTCGTCCGCGAGGCCGACATGCCGACCGTCGTCTTCACCTCCAACATCCAGCGCCACGTGGCCTGCCCCGAGACCCAGGCCCCCGGCCGCACAGTGCGCGAGGTGCTCGACCACGTGTTCGCGGCGAATCCGGCCGCCCGCGGCTACGTGCTCGACGACCAGGCTGCGCTGCGCAAGCACATGCGCGTGTTCGTCGACGGCCTGATGATCCGCGACCGGGTGCATCTGAGCGACCCGGTGGCCGAGACCGGCACCGTCTACGTCATCCAGGCGCTCTCAGGAGGCTGAACATGAGCGACAGGCTTCTCGTCTCCACCCGCAAGGGGCTGTTCACTGTGGCGCGCCAGGCGGGCGGGTGGCGGATCGCCGGGGTCGATTTCCTCGGCGACAACGTCTCCATCGCGCTGTCCGATGCGCGCGACGGCACGCGCTACGCCGCGCTCGACCACGGGCATTTCGGCGTCAAGCTGCACCGCTCGGCCGGCGGCGACTGGGAGGAGATCGCCGCCCCCGCCTATCCGCCCAAGCCCGAGGGCCCCGAGGAGCTCGACATGTGGGGCCGCCCGCTGCCCTGGAGCACCGTGCGCATCTGGGCGCTCGAGCCGGGCGGCGCCGACGAGCCGGGCGCGCTGTGGTGCGGCACGCTGCCCGGTGGCCTGTTCCGCTCGTCCGACCGCGGCACCAGCTGGGAGATGGTGCGCACGCTGTGGGACCACCCGCAGCGGAAGAACTGGGTCGGTGGCGGCGCCGAGCTGCCGGGCCTGCATTCGATCTGCGTCGACCCGCGCGACTCGCGCAAGGTCTCGGTCGCCGTCTCCACCGGCGGCATCTGGTTCACCGGCGACGGCGGTGCCAGCTGGAGCCAGCGCGGCGAGGGCATGCGCGCCGAGTACATGCCGCCCGAGCAGGCGCACGATCCCGCGTTCCAGGACGTGCACCGGCTGGCGCAGTGCCCCGCCGCCCCCCAGCGCATGTGGGTGCAGCACCACAACGGCATCTTCGTCTCCTCCGACGAGGGCCGCAGCTTCACCGAGGTCACCAATGCCCGGCCCTCGGCCTTCGGCTTCGCCGTCGTCGTGCACCCGCGCGAGCCCGACACCGCCTGGTTCGTGCCCGGCGTCAAGGACGAGACGCGCATCCCCGCCGAGGGCCGCCTGGCGGTCAGCCGCACGCGCGACGGCGGGGCGAGCTTCGAGGTGCTGACGCGCGGCCTGCCGCAAAGCCACGCCTACGACCTCGTCTATCGCCACGCGCTGGCGCTCGACGCGTCGGGCGAGCGGCTCGCCTTCGGCTCCACCACCGGCGGGCTGTGGGTCAGCGAGGACCAGGGCGACAGCTGGGCGCAGGTCACGCATACCCTGCCGCCGATCCATGCCGTGCAGTTCGGCTGAGCGCGGCGGTTCAGCCGCGGGCGCCGGCGCCGCAGGTTCGGCCGGGCCACAAGGCCGCGCATTGCGCTGCGCAGCCTGGGGCAAGTTGCCGGTGGCGATCCAACCCAGCCCCGAGGCGGCCGACGGCGGCCGAAGCCTGCGCCTGTGCGCGGGTGACGTGGTGCGGCTTGACGCGCGCTTGGAGGTCGGAGGCGCTGGTGCATGCCGCCGAGCTCGCCGCCCGCACGCCTGCCGCGCTTGACCTCGGCGCACACGACGCGGGAATTGTGTACGAGCTGTTCGCGACCTTCCGCGCCGCCGTCGGTCGGGCCTCGGCGGGTGCGGCGGTGTTGGTGCGAGGATCAGGGAGATGGGCAACGCCATGCACGTCGATGACAAGGCTCTGGAGCAGGCCTGGACTGCCGTTCGCGCCGATGCCGCAAGGCTGAAACAGGTGCATATGCGCGAGCTGTTCGGCGCCGATGAGGCGCGCTTCGACCGCCTTTGCTTTCGTGAGGGCGATCTTACCGTGGACCTGTCGAAGGAGAAGCTGGACGCGGATGCCCTCGCCGCGCTTCTTCGGCTTGCGCACGCAGCGGGCGTCGAAGCACGGCGCGACGCCATGTTCGCGGGCGAGCCAATCAATTCGACCGAGGGCCGGGCGGTGCTGCACATGGCGCTGCGCGGCGGTGCGGCGGCGCCCGCGGGCGATGATGTCAGAGCGACGCTGGAGCGCTTTCTCGCCTTCGCCGAGGCGGTGCGCGGGGGCGGGATCGCCGCCGCCGGCGGGCCGGTCACCGACGTGATCAACATCGGCATCGGCGGCTCGGACCTGGGGCCGGCGATGGCGGCGCGGGCGCTGAGCCCCGACTGCGACGGGCCGCGGCTGCACTTCGTGTCGAACGTGGACGGGGCGCATCTGGCCGACACGGTGGCCCGGCTCGACCCGGCGCGCACGCTGGTGATCGTCTCGTCCAAGACCTTCACCACGCTCGAGACCATGGCGAACGTCCGCTCGGCGCGCGACTGGCTGGGCCGGCACGCGGCCGGGCAGATGGCGGCGGTCTCGACCAACCTCGCGGGCTGTGCCGCGTTCGGCATCCCCGAGAGCCGCGTGTTCGGGTTCTGGGACTGGGTCGGCGGGCGCTATTCGGTCTGGTCGGCGATCGGGCTGTCGCTCGCCATCGGCATCGGGGCCGCGCGCTTCCGCGCCTTCCTCGCCGGGGCGGCGGCGATGGACCGGCATTTCCGCGAGGCGCCGATGGAGCGCAACCTGCCGGTGCTGATGGGGCTGGCCGGCATCTGGCGGCGCAACGCCATGGGCTGGCCGAGCGTGGCGCTGATCCCCTATGACCAGCGGCTGGAGCGGTTCCCGGCCTATGTGCAGCAGCTCGACATGGAGAGTAACGGCAAGCGGGTGACGCGCGACGGCGCCCCGGTCGCTACTGAGACGGGCCCGGTGGTCTGGGGCGAGCCGGGCACGAACGCGCAGCATTCGTTCTTCCAGCTTCTGCACCAGGGCACCGACGTGGTGCCGGTCGATTTCATCGCTGCGGCGCGGCCGCGCGCGGCCGATCCGGTGCACCATGCACTGTTGCTGGCCAGCTGTCTCGCGCAGGGACAGGCGCTGGCCTTCGGGCGCACGGCCGACGAGGTCGAGGCGGAGATGCGCGAGGCGGGCAAGGCGCCCAACGAGATCGCCCGGCTGGTGCCGCATCGCACCTTCCCAGGGGACCGGCCCTCGACGACGATCCTGTTTCGCGAGCTGGACCCCTTTGCCCTTGGCCGGCTGATCGCGCTGTTCGAGCACAAGGTGTTCGTGCAGGGGGCCATCTGGGGCATCAATTCCTTCGACCAGTGGGGGGTCGAGCTGGGCAAGGCGCTGGCGGGCGCACTGATCCCGGCGCTGCGCGACGGCGCAAAGGTCGAGGCCGACGCTTCCACCGCAGGGCTGGTGGCGCGGGTCGGGGAGCTCGGGGCATGAACATCACCGGGATCTGCCGGCTCGCTCCGGTCGTGCCGGCGCTGGTGATCGAGGACGCGGTGCAGGCGGCTCCGCTGAACCTGCGCCCCGGTCGAAGGGGTCTTGCGCCCGGCGTAACGCGGATGGCGGACGCCGGGTCATGACGAACCGAGGGAGTGACGCATGAGAAACGGAGCCAGTCACCAGATCGCGCGGCACAGCATGGCCTTCGTGCTCGCCGGCGGGCGCGGCAGCCGCCTGATGGAGCTGACCGACAAGCGGGCTAAGCCGGCCGTGTTCTTCGGTGGCAAGAGCCGGATCGTCGACTTCGCGCTGTCGAACGCGATCAACTCGGGGATCCGCCGCATCGGCGTGGCCACACAGTACAAGGCGCACTCGCTGATCCGCCATCTGCAGCGCGGCTGGAACTTCCTTTCAGCCAGCCGTGGCGAAGGACTTGACATTCTGCCCGCCTCGCAGCGCGTGGACGAGCGGAGCTGGTATCTGGGCACTGCCGATGCCGTCTTCCAGAACATCGACATCATCCTAAGCTACGCTCCCGAATACATCCTGATCCTCGCGGGCGACCACATCTACAAGCAGGACTACGAGGTGATGCTCGCCCAGCATATCGAGAGCGGCGCGGACGTCACCGTGGGTTGCATCGAGGTGCCGCGGGGGGAGGCCTCGGCCTTCGGCGTCATGCATATTGACGAGTCGCAGCGGATCATCGACTTCTTCGAGAAGCCGGCCGACCCGCCGGCGATGCCGGGTGCCCCCGACCTCGCTCTGGCCTCGATGGGCATCTATGTCTTCCGCGCCGATGACCTGATCGAGCGGCTCAGGGCGGATGCAGCCGATCCCGGCTCGAGCCGGGACTTCGGCCGCGACCTGATTCCGGCCATCGTCAGGGAGGGCAAGGCGGTGGCGCACAAGTTCTCCGACAGCTGCGTGCGCGCGAGCCCCGAGCGGGAAGCCTACTGGCGCGACGTAGGCACGGTGGACGCCTACTGGCAGGCGAACATCGATCTGACCGACTTCGATCCCGAGCTCGACCTCTACGACCGCGACTGGCCGATCTGGACCTATGCCGAGATCACGCCCCCGGCCAAGTTCATCCACGACGAGGAGAACCGACGCGGCTCGGCCACCAGCTCGATGGTCTCGGGCGGGTGCATCGTCTCGGGCAGCCATGTGGACCGCAGCCTGCTTTTCACCGACGTGCGCTGCCACTCCTACAGCACGCTCTCGCGGGTGGTCGCGCTGCCCTCCGTGGAGATCGGGCGCTCCGCCCGGCTGAGCGACGTGGTGATCGACCGCGGTGTGCGCATCCCCGCGGGACTGGTCGTGGGCGACGACCCCGAGCTGGATGCGCGCCGGTTCCGCCGCACCGAGGCCGGCGTGTGCCTGATCACCCAGCCGATGATCGACGCGCTGGGGGCCTGAGCCCGATGAAGGTGCTGTTCGTCGCCTCGGAATGCGCGCCCTTCGTCAAGACCGGCGGGCTGGCCGACGTCGTCGCGGCCCTCCCCAAGGCGCTTGGCACCGAGGGCGCCGCGGTGCGCGTCCTGATGCCCGCCTATCCGGCGCTGGCGGCGACGCTGGCGGCGGGCGAGGAGGTCATGCGGCTCAAGGACCGGCTGTTCGGCACCATGCGCCTGGTGGCGGCGCGCGCAGCCGGGCTCGACCTCATGCTCCTCGACGCGCCGCAGTTCTTCGACCGTCCGGGCGGGCCCTATCTCGACGCGACCGGCCATGACTGGCCGGACAATCATCGCCGTTTCGCCGTGCTGGCGCGCGCCGCCGCACAGATCGCGCGCAAGGGCGCGGGGGTCTGGGTGCCCGACATCGTGCACGCCCATGACTGGCAGGCCGGACTGGCGCCTGCCTATCTGCGCCTCGGCCCCGCCGTGCGGGCGCGAGCGGTGACCACGATCCACAACGTCGCCTTCAAGGGCGTGTTCCCGGCCGCAGCATTGGCGGATCTCGGCCTGCCACGCGCCGAATTCCGCATCGAGGGCTACGAGTACCACGGCTCGGTCAGCTTTCTGAAGGCGGGGGTGGTCTGGTCCGACCGGGTGACAACGGTCAGCCCGACTTACGCGCGCGAGCTGATGTCGCCGGTCTTCGGCATGGGCTTCGAGGGGCTGCTCGCGCATCGGCGCGAGCAGTTCTCGGGCATCCTCAACGGCGTCGAGCTGGACGTGTGGAACCCCGAGACCGACCCGGCGCTGGCGCGGACCTATTCGGCGCGCGGCCTGGCGCGGCGGCGGGCCAACCGCGCGGCGCTGATGCGCCGGCTCGGCCTCGAGCTGACGCCGCGGGCGCCGCTCTTTTGCATCGTCAGCCGGCTGACGCGGCAGAAGGGTATCGACCTCGCCCTCGGCGCGCTGCCGCGGCTCGTGGCGCGCGGCGCGGGGCTCGCCGTGCTGGGCGCCGGCGATGCCGATCTGGAGGTGGACCTGCTGCGGGCGTCGAGGCTGCATCCGGGGCGCGTGGGGGTCGAGATCGGCTATAACGAGCCGCTGTCACACCTGATGCAGGGGGGCGCCGACTGCATCGTGATCCCCTCGCGCTTCGAGCCCTGCGGCCTGACCCAGCTCTACGGGCTGCGCTATGGTTGCCTGCCATTGGTGGCGCGCACCGGAGGGCTCGCCGACACGGTGATCGACGCCAACGATGCGGCTCTGCTCGCCGGCGTCGCCACCGGCTTCCAGTTTGCGCCGATAACCGTCGAGGCGCTGGCCGACGCCATCGACCGGGCCTGTGACGCTTTCGCCGAGCGCGGGCTGTGGCAGGGCATGATGCGCCGCGCCATGCGCCACCCGGTCGGCTGGGACCGCTCGGCGGCGGCCTATCGCGCGCTCTATGACACCGTCCTCGCCGAGGCTTCGGGTGCATGAGCGAACGCACCTCGCGCACCGCTCACTTGCGGCTCCACTCGCCCCCGATCAGGTGGTACATGGTGACCTTGAGCACGCTCAGGCACAGCATTTCGGCGAGCGCATAGCCCCAGACCGCCAGCGCGTACTGCCACGGGATCGGGTGCATCAGGAACAGGCCGAAGATCGCGACCAGCGTGCCCACGAGCTGGGTGCATTCGAGCGAGACGAACAGCGTCAGGCTGGGCCAGGGCCGCTGCCACAGCCAGCCCGCGTTGCGGGTGATGAAGATGGTCATGTGCCCGGCGACCAGCAGCTTGAGGAAGATCAGCGTCTGCACCTCGTCCGCCGGCAGCCTCATCTGCGTCTTCACGTACCAGTAGAGCAGGAAGGTCGCGGCGACGCCGAACAGGCCGAGGATCGCAGCGATGGTCAGGACGCGGCGCATGTCCCAGCGCACCGGCTGCTCGGCCGTGGCCACATTGTCCGTGGCGATGGTCATGATCGGGATGTCGTTCAACAGCGCCAGCAACACGATCATGATGGGTGTCACCGGGTAGAAGTTGAAGACGAGGATGGCCAGCGAGATGAACACCAGAACGCGCACGGTTTCGGTGATCCGGTAGGTGGCGTAGCCCACCATGCGCTCGAAGATGCGCCGTGCCTCCTCGACCGCGCGGATGATGACGCCGAGGCCCGGCTGGGTGAGCACCAGGTCGGCGGCGGCGCGGGCCGCGTCGGTGGCGCCGGCGACCGCAATGCCGACATCGGCCTGCTTGAGCGCCGGGGCATCGTTCACGCCGTCGCCGGTCATGCCGACGATCCTGTCGCCCGCCTGGAAATGCCGGACGATCTGGAACTTGTCCTCGGGCGTGACCTGGGCAAAACCGTCGGAGGCGAGGACCTCCTCAGTTCTGGTCTCGTCGATTTCCGTCCCCTCGTCGCCGAACAGGTCGGTGGCCTCGCGGATGTTGCGGCCGAGCCCGACCTGACCTGCGACTTGTCTGGCGATGGCGGCGTGGTCGCCGGTGACCATGCGTACGTCGATGCCGTGATCGAGGGCGCTGCCGATGACGCCCGCGGAGTCCTCGCGCGGCGGATCGAGCAGCGAGAGCAGCCCCAGATACTGCCAGCGCCCGCCATCCTTGCGCGCCACGCCGAGTGCGCGAAAGCCGTTCCGCGCAAGCTCGTCGACGGCGGAGGAAACCCGGTCGCGCTCGTCGCCGTCGGCCGCGCAAAGCTTCACGATGACCTGCGGCGCGCCCTTGGCTACGCGAAAGCTGCGCCCATCGTGCTCGACCCCGGCCTCGGCGCGCTTGGAGGTGGGGTCGAACGGCGTGAAGTCGGTGATCCTGTACGCCGCCAGCGCGTCCGGGTCATCGAGGGCGGCGAGGATGGCCTTGTCGATCGGGTCCGGCTCGTCGCGCTCGGTGGTCAGTGCCGCCGCCAGCACCAGATCCTGCGCGTCGCGCGCGGCGAGGACGACCGGGTCCTGGAGCTGTAGCTCGTTCTTCGTCAGGGTGCCGGTCTTATCGGCGCACAGCACCTTGAGCCCGGCCATCTCCTCCATCGAGGCCAGCCGCGAGACGATTGCCTTCATCCGGGCGAGGCGGTGCGCGCCGACCGTCATGGTCACGGTCATCACCGCGGGAAGCGCCGCTGGGATCGCCGCGATGACCAAGACCATGGCGAACAGCAGAAGGTCGAGCCACGGGTCGCCGCGCCACCAGCCGACGACGACGATCACGGCAACCAGCACGAGCGTCGAGGCGATCAGGAAATAGCCGATTCGCATGACCGCGCGGCGGAAATGCGAGGACTCCTGTGCCGTCTGCACGAGCTCGACGGTATGAGCGAATTTCGTCTTGCCCCCGGTCGCGGTCACCACTGCACGCGCTTCGCCGCGCTTGATCGTCGTGCCGGAAAGGCAAAGCCCGCCCGACTCCTTATCCACCGGCAGGGACTCCCCGGTCAGGGCGGACTCGTCGACGCTCAGGTGCTGGTCATCGAGCAGCTGGGCGTCCGCCGGCACCACGTCGCCTATCCTGAGAACGATCACGTCACCGGGCACCAGGGTGCGTGCCTCCACGGTCATGCGCTGGCCGCCGCGCACCACCCGCGCCTCGGGCGCCAGCTGCGCCTTGAGGGCCTCGATCGCGTTTTGCGCCTTGTTTTCGTGCCAGAAGCCGACGCCGCCGTTGATCACCAGCATCGCAGCGATGACGCCCAGGTCTTCCCAGCGCTGGGCGACGCCGGAAAGCAGGATGGCCGCCTCGAGCAGCCAGGGGATCGGACCCCAGAAATAGGAGAGGAAGTGCAGGAGCGGGTTTTGCTTCTCCGCCTCGATGGCGTTTGGGCCAGCCTCCTTCAGGCGGCGTTCCGCCTCTTGCGCGTCGAGCCCGAGATCGGGGTCGGTTCCGAGGCGCTGGAGGGTTTCATCGACGGAGCCGGCTGCCTCCCCGGCGCCGGGGACGGATGCCTTCTCGTCGACCGTCGACTGCGAGGCGCCTCGTGCGTTCCGCTCGTCCTGGGTCATGTTCACCTATCCCGAATGTCCCTGCCGGCTGCGCCGTAGCACCGTGTCACCGGGCGCACAGTCGTATCGGGCTATAGTACAGCGTACTTGCGCGGCCCGCATTGCGCCGCGCGTGCGACGCGTAGCCCCAGCCCGACCGGATGGACGGCCGGCCTGCGCCGCTCAAGTCTCGCCGAGCGAAAAGGCCGAGGCGAGGAATCCGGTGAAGGCCAGTTGAATCGCGATGGCGACGATCGTCAAAGAGACGACCGTGACTTTCTGCACCCAGCCGAATTCGATCGGGCCGAACCCGATCGAGACCCAGTAACCCACGGCCGAACCAAACCCTGCGAGCCCAATGACGAACAGCAGCAGCGCCGCGAGCAAAATCCGCTCAAGCGTGACGGCGGAGAGAAATCCGGTGGACCGGCTCGGGGGCAGGATGCCGCGCTCCAATGCATGCTGGCGTGCCAAAACCGCAAAGGCAATCAGTTGCACACCGATCAGCGCCGCAAAGCAGCCCGTGATCAGGGTGTGGATCCCGATTTCGACGCCAGGCGCAATCTGCACATTGCCGGCGAAGACCAGCGCGGCGAGAAAGCCGCCGATGACGATCATGGCCAGGCCCGGATAGTAGAACAGCCAACGCGGGTTGTGCAGCAACAGGAAGCGCAGATGGCGCCAGCCGTCGCGCCAGGGCCTGAGGTGCGGCGGGCGCGAGCGGCCATCGGGTGAAAGCGTCGTCGGTACCTCGGCGAGGGACAACCCGTGCAGTGAGGCCTTGACGATCATTTCGGAAGCGAACTCCATGCCCGGTGCCTGCAGCCGCAGACCAAGGATCGCCCGGCGCGAAAAGCCGCGCAATCCACAGTGGAAATCGCCCACCGGGATACGGAAGAGCAGCCGTCCGAGGAAGCTGAGGACCGGGTTGCCGAGATATCTGTTCAGGAAGGGCATCGCCCCGGGCCGGATGACGCCCCCGGAACCGGTTACCGATCACCATGTCGGTGCCTGCGCGCAGCTCTGCGATGAACCCGTCCAAATTAGCGAAGTCATAGCTTCCGTCGGCATCGCCCATGATCACATAGCGGCCCCTGGCCGCCGCGATGCCGCCCTTGAGGGCCGCGCCGTAGCCCTTCTGCGCCACGTCGATCACTCGTGCGCCTGCGCGCTGCGCGATCTCCTGCGAACCGTCGGTGCTGCCGTTGTCTGCGACCAGCACTTCCCCCTCAATGGCCGCCCGGGCGAGGAAGCCGAGCGCCTCGTCCACGCATCCCTCCAGCGTCTCGGCTTCGTTCAGGCACGGGATGAGAATGGTCACTTCCGGCACCGCGTCCGGCACCGCATGGTCCGTTCTCGACTCGGACAACTGCGCCATGATCGGCTTCCGCAGGAAACGCAAGCGAGCAAGGGCATAGTTAAACAGCCA
>NZ_JBZSYN010000217.1:0-8360 GCF_058622915.1 Thermohalobaculum sp.
CACGATATAGCCGCCGGCGAACGGGGCGTTGCGCGCCACCACGAAGCCCTCGCGCTCGAAGGCGCGCTGGGTGAAGGCGACCAGCGCCCGCCCGGCCGAGGCGCCGAACCGGTCGCCGAGCACCACCTGCGGGCAGCGGCCGTCGACCCTGGGCGCTGCGCGCAGGGCCTCAGACGGCATCGAGTGGCAGTCGAACAGCACCGCCGACCCGAACGCCTCGCGCGCCCGCTCCAACAGCGAGTCCAGCTTGCCGTGATAGGGCGCGTGGATGGCCTCGATCCGCGCCTCGGCCTCGGCCAGCGAGATCCGGCCGCGATAGATCTCGGCGCCCTCGGCAACGACGCGCGGGATCACGCCGAGCCCAGCGGCGACACGCTGATTGAGCGCCGCCTCGCGCAGGCGCACGCCTTGGATCAGGCTCGGGTCGAGCTCGCCCGGCGCGCGGTTCAGGTCCACCCAGGCCCGGGGCGCGGTGGCGGCGAGGAGCGGCGCGCCGTGCCCCGGCGCGCTGGCGAACAGCTCGTCCACCCTCACGTCCTCCGAGGCGCGCAGCCCCTCGCGCGTCAGGCGGCTGCGGCGCACCAGGTCGTCGGGATAGGCGCGCCCGCTGTGCGGCGAGTCGAACACCGCGCCGCTGGTCAGCCGGGCGGGCTCGAGAAGGCGAAAGGGCGCGGGCGACTCCATGCCGTGCAATCTAGTTCGTCCCCGGCCCGCCTGCACCCCCAATTCGGCGCAGGCCGGGCTTGCGTGAGGCCGCGGCCCGCCGTATACGGCGGCTCTGGCCGCCAAGGCACGGGCGCGTAGCTCAGCGGGAGAGCACTACGTTGACATCGTAGGGGTCGCTGGTTCAATCCCAGCCGCGCCCACCACCCCTCCGCCGGCCCACCGCCGGCCCTCCGTTCGCGCTTCACTCGCCTAAACGAGACATCGCGCCCGGCCGGGGCTGGCCTTTTGCGCGCCATGCCCGAAAACTGGCACTTTGCGGGAGACCGATTCCGCGCCGCCGCGTTTGCCTGCCGGGCAGGGCGGAAGACGACAGAAGCGGCACGAAGGGAGCGCCGGTGGCCTTCTACTACCGCGGAACTGCGACCCTGGCCTACGGCGTGCGCGGCGCCGTTCTGCTGCGCTATCTCGGCCAGCTCGCCATCCCGCTGGCCGGGCTGCCGGCGGTGCCCGGGCTGCTGGCGCTGGCGCTCGGCGACAGGGGCCAGGCGGTGCCCTACCTGGTGCTGGCTGCCGGGCTGCTGGCCGGCGGGCTCGGGCTCGCGCGCATTCCCGCGACCACCAGGCTGCAGCGCAACGAGGCGCTGGTCATCACCGCGCTGGCCTTCCTCGGTGCGGGAGTGATGATGAGCTGGCCGTTCAGCTCTGCAGCGCCCAGCTATGTCGACGCGCTCTTCGAGTCGGTCTCGGCCATCACCACCACCGGGCTGAGCACCCTGCCCACGGTGAACGGCGCCTCGCCCGTCTTCCTGTTCGCCCGCGCCTGGGGGCAATGGTATGGCGGCCTGGTGATCGTGGCGCTCGCGGTTGCCATCGTGCTCGAGCCGGGCACGGTCTCGATGCGCCTGGCCGAGGGCGAGTTCGACACCGAGAACATCGTCGGGGGCGCCCGGGTGCGCGCGCGCCGGGCGCTGCTCTACTACTCCGCCATTACGGCAGCGGGCACGTTCGCGCTCATCGCGCTCGGCGTGCCGGGCTTCGATTCGCTCCTGCACGTGCTGGCCGCCGTCTCCACCGGCGGCTTCTCCTCGCACGACGCCAGCATAGCGGCGCTCGGGGGGCTGCCCGTGCAGGCCGTGATCTCGGCGATCTCGCTGCTCGGCGCCATCTCGTTCTCGCTGGTCTTCATCGCCTGGCGCCGCGGCTGGCGCACACTGGCGAGGGACCGCGAGCTTCGCCTGATGCTGGTCCTGGTGGTTGCGGTGGCGGTCATGATGGCCGCCGTGCAGTACTGGACGCTGCCCAAGGGCGAGGGACTCTCGCTGCCGCAGGCGCTGGTGCTCGCGGTCTCGGCGCAGACCACGACCGGGTTCTCGAATGTCAACGTGCCCGGGCTCGACGACGGCTCGAAGCTGGTGCTGATCTTCTCCATGCTGATCGGCGGCGATGCCGGCTCGACCGCGGGCGGCATCAAGCTGGGGCGCTTCCTGGTGCTGATCAGCGTGGTCAGCCTCGCCATATTCCGCGCCGCGCTGCCGGCCAAGGCGGTGACCCATGTCAGCATCGGCGGGCAGCGGATCGGCACCGCGATGGTCGAGGGCGTGGTGGCGATCACGCTGATGTATGCCGCGATGATCGCGGCCGCCTGGCTCGCCTTCGTGCTCGCCGGCCATCCCGGGGTGGACTCGCTGTTCGATGTGGTCTCGGCGGCGGCGACCGTGGGGCTGTCGGCGGGGCTGGTCGGCCCCCACCTCGAGACCGGGCTCAAGCTCGTGCTCTGCGCCGTGATGCTGATGGGCCGGCTCGAGGTCGTCGCCGTCCTCATGTTGCTCTATCATCGCACCTGGTTCGCGCACAGAGCGAGGTCTTCATGAGAATCATCATCATCGGCGCCCGGCCCATCGCCGTGGTCGCCGCACGGCTCCTGATCGAGCGCGAGAACGAGGTGGTCATCGTCGACCAGGACGAGGAGGAGATCGACACCTTGTCGGCCGATCTCGACTGCGGCTTCCTCAAGGGCGACGGCTCCAAGCCCGCCATCCTGCGTGAGGCCGGCGTCGGCCAGGGCGACTTCCTGTTCTGCCTGACCGACGACGACGAGCGCAACATCCTCGCCGCTTTGGTCGGCCGCTCGCTGGGGGCCGAGCGCATCGTCGTCAAGGTCGAGGACGGCGAGCTCGAGTCGCTGTGCAAGGAACTGGGGCTGAAGGACGTGATCGTGCCCGACCGCACCACGGGCCAGGCGCTCGCCGACCTGGTCGCCGGCGGGCTCGGCGTCGAGCCGACCTCGGTGGTCAAGCATCACGCGCGCTTCTTCTCCTTCACATTCCGCGAGGAGGAGCCGTGCCCCGCCGCCGAGCTCGGCCTGCCCAGGCAGACGCGTATCGTGTGCATCTACCGCGACAAGAAGCTGCTGCTGCCCGACGACGGGACCGAGATCAAGAAGGGCGACGAGGTGGTGGTGATCGCCCATTCCAGCCACCTCGAGGAGCTGGCCGAGACCTGGGGCAAGGCGCCCGAGCAGGACTGACGCGCCGCCTCACGCCTCACCACGCCGGGCAGCCGCGCCCTCGGCAGCGCCCTCGTCCGCAGGGGCCCCGCCGGCGGCCGCGGCCTCATCCGGGGTAAACAGGATCAGCGTGTCCGCGTCCGCGGCCTGGAACGGATGGCCGGCGGCGTTCAGCCGGACCTCGCCTTCCCCGCTCACCGCGGCGACGACGAGCTCGGGCGGGGCATGCTCGCCGTCGGCCTGCTCGCCATGGGCAAGCGCGTCGCGCAGCCCGGGGTCCAGATCGGCGGCCTTTCGCGTGACGAAGCGCCAGCCTTGCTCGAGGCAGCCTTCCAGCGCGTCCGAATCGTACCCCGGCGCCATCAGCACGCGCCCCATGGCCGAGGCGCGCACGCTGCCCGGGCCGCCGTGGCCCGTCGTGTGACCGGCAAGCTGCAGCGTCCGGCGGGTGCCGACCTCGCCGGCGAACTGCGTGCAGACCAGGGCGTTGTAGGTGTCGTCGTCGGTCGCCGCAAGCACATGCTCAAACCGGTTGAAGTCGAGCCGGTGCTCGGCGAGGTCGGACAGGATCTCGCCCCGGAAGGTCTCGACGCCGGCCTCGCGCGCCTCCTCGAGGTGGTGCGGGTTGGTGTCGGACAGAACCACCGGCACGCCGGTCTCGCCGAAGGTCACGGCGAGCGCGGTCGACCAGCGGTCGGCGCCCACGATCAGCACGCCGTGCCCGGGACCCGCGGCGAGGCCGAGATAGCGCCCCAGCGGCCTGATAGTGAAGCCGTGCAGCACCACGGTGGCAATCACCACGGCGAAGGTCAGCGGCACCAGGCGGCCGCCGTCCGCAAATCCCTCGCTCACCAGGATGGTGCCGAGCAGCCCCGCCATGGAGACCGCGACGATGCCGCGCGGCGCGATCCAGCCCACCAGCAGGCGATGGCGCCAGCTCAGCGCGGTGCCGAACGTCGCCACCAGCGTGCTCAGCGGGCGAACCACGAACATGACCGCCGCGACGAAGGCCAGCGTGCCCCAGCCGAGTTGCGCCAGCATGCCCCGCTCGAGCGAGGCGGCGAGGATGATGAACAGGCCGGAGACCAGGATCACCGTGATGTATTCCTTGAGCCGCCGCATCTGGTCGATGTCGGCCAGCCCGGTATTGGCCAGCGTCACGCCCAGCACGGTGACGGCGGCCAGCCCCGCCTCGTTCTGCAGCACGTTGCCGGCCAGATAGCAGGCCAGGGCGATGCCCAGGATCGCCGGGCCCTTCAGGAACTCGGCGATATGGCCCCGCTCGATCAGGAAGGCGACCCCCTTGCCCACCGCGAAGCCCAGCGCCGCCGCGGCCGCGATGCCGACCGCCGAGAGGCCGAGCACCCGCGCGGTGGCGCCCTCGCCGGCGGTCGCCACCTCCAGCACCACGACGGCAAGCAGCGCGCCGACGGGGTCGTTGACGATCCCCTCCCACTTCAGCACCGCAGCGGTGTCGCGCTCGAGCTTGGCCTGGCGGAGCAGCGGGATGACCACGGTCGGGCCGGTGACCACCAGGATGCCCCCGAGCAGCAGCGCCACCGGCCAGGCCAGCCCGGCCAGATAGTGCGCGGCCGCCGAGCCCAGCGCCCAGGCCAACGGCACCCCCAAAAGCACCATGCGCCGCACCGGCGTCTCGATGCCGCGCAGGTCGCGCAGCCGCAGGTGCAGCCCGCCCTCGAACAGGATCACGGCAACCGCGATGCCGATGATCGGCTTGAGCAGCGGGCCGAACTGCGCCTCCGGCCTCAGCCAGCCGATGCCCGGCCCCGCCACCAGGCCCGCCAGCGTCAGCAGCACGATGGCCGGGAAGTGGAACCGCCAGGCCAGCCACTGCGCGCCGACGCCCAGCGCGCCGACCAGCACGATGGTGTTGACCAGCTGGCTTTCCATGCGCCCCCTCCGCCTCGCCCGGCTAACCCCGAACCGGTTGAAAAATAGTGACGCGCGCAAAATTGGCGACTGCAATCGCGCCCAGGACCGCGACCGGGTCGCGACAGCGACCGCCCGCCAACCCCGATGCGCGCACCGGGCCTCCCGGGGGCTCCTTGAGGGGTCTCCTCTCCGCGTCGGCCGCTGGCCCGGCGCCGTCGCTGCCCCGTCTCCGCCCCAGGCCAGCCCGTGCGCGGGCCGCTCAGGCGGCCTTGCGGTTAGCGTTCAGCTTGTCGTCGACCAGCGCCACGGTCTCGTCCACGGCGGCATTGTGCATGCCCTTCTGCCGGCCCAGCATCTGCACCAGCATGTCGACCCGCTCGATCGCCGGCGCCCCGGCATAGAGCGCCCGCGCCGCCGAGGAGGGCTTGACCAGCCCCTCGGCCGCCCGGGCGTACTTCTCGAACGGCACCAGGTCGTCGTCGCGCGCGCCCAGCGCCTTGCACACCTCGCGCACCCAGTCATAGACCTTGCGCGAGGCCTCCATGTCGGCATGTACCGCCTCCTTGATCGAGCGCGCCTCGCCCGGCGTGACGCAGCGGTAGTTGCCGGTCAGCAGCATCGCCCACTTGGCCAGCGGCACGAACACCGAGTCGTGCACGCGCAGCTTCACCGGCAGTTCCATCGGCCCGTCGCCCGGGTCGTAGCGGATGGCGTCGATCCCCGCCTCCAGCGCCTTCAGGATCGCGGTCGGCGCGTCCGCCTCGAACCGCGCCACCTTGAAGTTGGTAGGCAGGCTGACCTGCAGCACGTTCACCGGCTCCTCGGGCGGGCGGAAGGCCTGCGGGTCCGGGCTGGCCAGCGTCATCAGCGCCGGATCGAAGCCGTCCCAGACGCTTGCGTCGGTGTAGCAGGGCCTGAGCGCCTCGGCGTCGAGGCCGGAGATGCGCCTCAGATAGGCCAGCGGCGGCATGTTCATGATCGACATGCAGGGCACGCGGCCCTTGGCCACGCGCTCGAGCAGCGCCCGCACCTCCGGGTGGCGGTACTGCGGCTCCTGCATGGCCAGCGCCACCAGGTCGTACCGCCCCGGATCGGCCTGGCTCGGCGTGGTGGCCGAAAGCTTACCCGGCGCCTGGCGCGACGAGATTTCAACCAGACCGTCGCGGCCCTTCGCCGGCAGGCGGACCAGCGTGCCCTCGGCATTGATCAGCTCGGCCTCGCTGGGCAGGCACACCAGCGTCGCGTTGTGCCCGGCGAGGATCAGCTTCGTCGCCAGGAGCGAGCCATAGGAAGCGCCGAAGATCAGGATGTCATGGGTCTTCGCCATCGGGGTCTCTCCCGTCAATGTGTGACGTGTCGCTTGCGCGCGGTATCGCCCGACTCGCGGGCGCCGCGCAAACCACCCTGCGAAAAAGCCGGGCCCCGGCTCAGATCGGGTCGATGACCGGCGCGTCCGCCTCGGGAAAGCGGTGGTCCTCGAGATTGGCGCCGGGCCCCTCGCGGTCCACGACCAGGAAATCGTGCACCGGCGCCAGCGCCAGAAGCGGATGGTGCCAGACCCCGCGGGAGAACTGCAGCCCCTGGTCGCCGCGCACCAGGAAGGCGCGGCAGGCCGCCGGCTCGGGCCGCTCGGCCACCACCGCCAGCCATTGCTGGCGCTGCATCGGCACGAAGGCCTGGGTGGCCAGCGGGTGGCACTCGAGCATCGTCACCCGGATCGGCCGCGGCCAGGGCGTGGCGCGGAAGATCGACAGGATCGCCCGGCCCCCCTCGCCCGGCTCGGCCACGGCCAGCGCGTGATAGCGCCGGCAGCGGCCTGCGTTGATCGCCAGGCTGCGCGCGTGGTCGGCCTCGATCACTTGGCCGAACGGCGCGAAGGCCTGCGCGGTCAGGGGCTCGAGGGGCAGGCGCGGTGCCATCTCCCCCTCCCTCAGCCGCCGAACACGCCGGGCGCGCGCAGCTTGGGGTGGCGGTTCACGTCCTTGTAGAGCAGATAGCGGAACGGCCCCGGCCCCCCGGCATAGCAGGCCTGCGGGCAGAAGGCGCGCAGCCACATGAAGTCGCCCGCCTCGACCTCCACCCAGTCGTCGTTGAGCCGGTAGACCGCCTTGCCCTCGAGCACATAGAGCCCGTGCTCCATGACGTGGGTCTCGGCGAAGGGGATCACGGCGCCCGGTGCGAAGGTGACGATGGTCACGTGCATGTCGTGGCGCAGGTCGTCCACGTCGACGAAGCGCGTGGTGGCCCAGCGCCCCTCGGTATGGGCCATCGGCTCGGGCGCGATGTCGCGCTCGTCGGCGATCACCGGGTCCGGCGCGTCGAGCCCGGGCACCGCCTCATAGGCCTTGCGGATCCAGTGGAACCGCACCGGGGCGGACCCGGCGTTGCGCGCGCGCCAGTCGGCCCCGGGCGGGATATAGGCAAAGCCGCCGGGGCCGAGGCCGTGGATCTCGCCGCCCAGCGTCAGCTCGAGCGCGCCGTCGAGCACGAACAGCGCCCCCTCGGCGCCCGGGTCGGGCTCGGGCCGGTCGCTGCCGCCGCCCGGCGCCACCTCCATGACGTATTGCGCGAAGCTCTCGGCGAAGCCCGACAGCGGCCGCGCCAGGATCCAGGCGCGGGTACCTTCCCACAGCGGCAGCCGGCTGGTCACGATGTCGCGCATCACGCCGCGCGGGATGACGGCATAGGCCTCGGTGAGCACCGCCCGCCCGGTCAAAAGCTCGGTCTGCCCGGGCAGCCCGCCCTCGGGCGCGCGATAGCTGCGCTCGGCCATGGCTCAGGCCTCCTTCGGCGCGTGGTGGGCGTGCCAGTGGCGCGCGATGTCGATGCGCCGGGCGAACCAGACCCCGGGCTTCGCCTGCGCGTAATCGAGAAACCGCGCCAGCGCCGCCGCTCGCCCCGGCCGGCCGCCCAGCCGGCAATGCAGGCCGACCGAAAGCATCCGCGCGCCGCCCGCCTCGCCCTCGGCATAAAGCATCTCGAGGCTGTCCCTCAGATAGGCGAAGAACTGCTCGCCCGAGTTGAAGCCCTGCGGCGTGGCGAAGCGCATGTCGTTGGAGTCGAGCGTGTAGGGCACGATCAGGAAGGGCCCCTTCGGTCCCTTCACCCAGTATGGCAGATCATCCGCGTAACTATCTGCTCCGTATATGAATCCACCCTCCCCTATCACCAGCCCCAGCGAGTGCTCGGAGGTCCGCCCGGTGTACCAGCCGAGCGGCCGCTCGCCGGTCGCCTCGCGGTGGATGCGGATCGCCTCGGCCATGTGCGCCTTCTCCTCGGCGCGCGAGAAGTCCCG